>CASEHG010000349.1 GCA_949287565.1 uncultured Brachyspira sp. | reverse complement strand
TATTTTATGTTATTTTTCCTTTGATTTATAAGGGTTTTAAAATGTTCTGGCATTAGCATTTTCACTTGCGACCCGCCTTTCAAGCGGGAGGAGCAAGTGTAAAATGTTTTTTATTTATATATTAAAATACTTTTTTGTCTGAAAAGTTCCGAAAACTACCCTAAACTACCTAGTTTTTTCCCATCACTTCAAAAAAGTACTATACTATGGTATGCCCTAAAAAAAACATTCTGGTTTATATATAATATTAAATAACCAAAACATTTTTTTTTAATATTACCATGGTATATATCTTCTTTTAAGTCATTGAGATTTTTGGGGTGTTTTTGGGGTAAAATACCTGTTTTTTGTGTTAAAAAGTTTAAAGTATTTTTTGCCATTGTCTTGACTTTTTATTCTTTATGTGTTATATTATACTTGATAATAATTTATAATAATTTGATAAATGCCTTTAAAGGAGTGTGATTTCTTTGGCTAAAATTTCTAATGAGAAAAAAGTTTTTCTTGATTCTGTTAAACAGAATTCTAATATTACTTCCCCTGTATTTATTAAACAAGAATATCTTAAAACTTTTTATTCTATGTTACTGTATTATCAAGATACTTTTGATAGTAATATCTTCTCTTTTACTAAGTCTGATTTAATTAAATTGTTCGGTGTCGTGAATGATGATTTTTATTCCTATTCTTCTACTCCTAATAAATTAGTTAATGATATTAATTCTAAAAATAATGATATTAAAGATTTTGAACCTGTTTCTAAATCTGATGTTAATAAGTTTTATCGTAAAATTTATCGTTCCCTTATGAATGATTTTAATAATTTTATCTTTGCCCTCGAAGATGAAGATATCTTGGCCGTTAATATCTTTTGGGAAGCTAAAATTATCTCTAATCCTAAATTCGATGTCTTTGATTCTGTTAATGAGTTCGGTGATGTCTTACCTGATTATTTGTCTTCTCAATCTAATTCTAAAAAAACTAAAATCTTATCTAATAAGGATTTACAGGTTTGTTTGGATATTAAATATGAAGCTATGAAATATGTCCTAAATAAAACAGATAATGATGTCTTTTCTTTCTCTGATGTTGTTAAAGCTAAAAAAGTTCATGAATTTGATAATTATGTTAGAAAAGAATTGGCTAATAAATTAAATATTTATCCCCCTTATAGAATTTATCATATTGTTTTTAACCCTAATGTTATTGCTAATGAATTGCAAGATTTAAACGATGATAGTTCTTATATTGAAAAAGTTTTCCTTAATAATAGAAGATTTATTTCTAGAAGTACTAAAACTAAAAAATCTTATTCTAAAGCTATTTCTACTAAAATTATTAATAATAACCCATCTGTTAGTAAGAAAACTTTAGAGAATAATGAAAAAAGAGATTTGAAAGTATTTAAACAACTTACTTATGCTTTGTTGTTGCTTCAATTCCCTCCTGAAAATTTAAAGGAATATCTTAATCATTTGTTATATAAAAGATTGAATTTCTTGGATAATGATAAATTAAATGCTATTCAAAAAGAATTTAATCGAGATTATAAGGAATTAATGCAAAAAGTTGATGATTTTAATGATTCTTTATTTAGAGATGATTTTGAATGATTTTTTTCGTTGGTATTTATGGATTTAATGTGGATGCATTAAAATTTTTTATTTTTATGAAATTGTATAGTGGTCTTTTTTTATTTTTGGAATACTTGGTGTCTCTCTCCATCCCAATTTTTTATAAAAATTGTTATTATAATATTAAGAAAAAATTTTTCTAACTATTTTTATGTGTAAGATTATATCTAAATGTATGTATAAAAAAACTATTTAAATAAATAACAAAAAATAAAGTAATTTATCCACTTGACAAGGTAAAAATAATTAAGTATAATAAAGAAAAAAAAGGAAGGGGTAAATTAAATGACTATTAGAGAATATGCTAAAAAAGTAGGATTCAATATAGTAGGCAAACTTACTCGTCATTCTGAAAAAGAATATGAAACAGATTGGACAACGGGAGAAAAATATAATACTAATACAAGATTTTATTTGGATGAAGCAAGAAATGAATATTATATTACTAAAAGAAATGTTTGCATTGTAACTATGAATGGTGAAGTAATTTAAAAAAATGAGGTAATTTAAAAAATATTATTATCCCATTGACAAATTAAAATAAAAATGATATACTATTAATACAATTTAAGAAATCAATAAAAAGTTAAAGTTGAATAAAAAATATTAAATATCTTCTTGACAAGGGATAATAAATATGATATAATGCTTATGTTGAAAAGCAAAAGAAATTACAGATAGGATGAACCAAGAATGAAGTTTTATATCAGTGACCTCCATTTTGGTCATAAGAATGTTCTTGCCTTTGACAATCGCCCATTCTTTACTCTAGCAGAAATGGAAGAAACTTTAATTAATAACTGGAATAATCGTGTCACTAAAAACGATGAAGTCTATATTCTCGGTGATATGTTCTGGCGAAATGATGAAGCCCCAAGAATTCTATCTGAACTTAAAGGCCACAAGTATCTAATTCTTGGCAACCATGATAGGGTTAATACTGAAATGGCAAAATATTTTATTTGGTGTAATAGGCGACTTGAAATGATTAAGGATGAAAGTCAGAAAGTTGTACTATGTCACTTTCCCATTGCTCATTGGAACGGTCAAATGCACACACCTCAAACCATTCATCTATATGGACATATCCATCAAGGGCGAGATACAAGGCCGTTTGAGAAGTATGGTAAGATATGGGAAAAGGAAATGGGAATGACATTTAAGGCAGCTAATGTTGGGTGTATGATTGATTATATGGATTATACGCCTAGAACATTGGAAGAGATTAAGAAGGTAAAAGAATGGGATTGAATTTATAAAAATTTCTCAAAAAATTTACTTGACAAATTAGAAAAAATGTGATATAATAAATAAGCATTTGAGAAAAGCAAAAAACAAATGCGAAATAAAAATAAAAAAAATATGATATCCTCTTGACAAACAAGAAAAGATATGATATAATAAGCAAGCGAAAACGAAATAAAACAAATAGCTGGTGGGAGGTTGGATATCTCAGGAAGCCTCATAAGCTTTCAAAACTTAGTTCGATTCTAAGACGTAGCGACCAAATATAGGCCCATGGTGTAGCGTCTCTGCACGTCTGCCTTTGAAGCAGAAGGTATCCGGTAGGCACGGATTGGGCCTGCCAAAAATAAAGAGAGGTAAGAAAAATAAGTAGTTTTATAGATAAATATTCTAAAAATGAATTAGAAGAAATTGTAAAAAATAGTTTTTCTTATGCAGAAGTTCTATCTAAAATAGGATATAGTACTATTAATGGTCATAATAATAAAACATTAAAAAATAGATTACAATATTATGGAATAGATGTCTCTCATTTTAGATATTTACGTCCAAAAAAAGATTGGACAGATGAAGAAATTTTTTGTGAAAATTCTAAAGTGAGTCAAAATAAATTAAGGAAACGTTTTAAGCAATTAAATATTGTGCCTTATAAATGTAATATTTGTGGTTTATCTCCCATATGGAACAACAAGCCTTTAGTACTTACTTTAGACCATATAAATGGGAAGAATAAAGATAATTGTCTAAAAAATTTACAATGGGTATGTCCTAATTGTGATAGACAATTAGATACTTATGGATATAAGAATAAGAAAAACTTAGAAAAATTCATTATATTACATAATGGAAATTATGAGCATTTTTCTTCACAAAACAAAAAGAATTATTGTATTGATTGTGGAAAAGAAATTTCTTTACAAGCTACCAGATGTGAAGTTTGCTATCAAAAAGGAAAAAGAAAAGTAAATCGTCCAGATAAAGATAATTTATTTTTACTTATAAAAACATATAAAGGAAATTTTTCAAAAATAGGAAAAATTTTTAACGTAACAGATAATGCAATTAGAAAATGGTGTAAATCTTATAATTTGCCTTATCATAGTAAAGATTATAAAAATATTTAAATAAAATAGGCACTTACAGCAATAAAAAAAAGAAAATATACTAAAATTTTGAGAATAAAAAATTTTTTCACAAATAACATCGTCTCCTTTCTTAATTTATTGTAGCTTATAAATTTCTCCAGTATACGAAAAGATTTTATAGTGCCTAGAGAGAAAAAGGAAGAGGTAAAATGAAGCTAAAGAATATTAAAGAAGTAGAAGAATTTCGCAAGGTAGTAAATAAATGCAAGCAAGAAGTGTATATCAAGTCACAGGATGGGGATGTATATAATCTCAAGAGTCCTTTGAATGAATATGTGGCATTGAGCAAACTTTTGGGAGAGCATGGAGATGAATTAGAGCTTTTTGCCAACAATAAAGAAGATGAAATGCTTTTAATTAATTTCCTTTATAATCT
>CASEHG010000348.1 GCA_949287565.1 uncultured Brachyspira sp. | reverse complement strand
ATATAATATTACGCAAATAATTTAGTAAATTATTTCAGTTATATGGAAAGTAATATTCATAAGAATTGTGAACTGATTATTAAGGATTTTTGTATCAATATAATATTTTAAAATGATGCAATATATTTTAGTAGCTTTTTTACTAATTTTTATAATGACAGAAATATTTTTTTGTAATATAAAATTAAAAATCATAGGAGTTTATTATGGATACTGTATCATCTATAGTAGCAAAAGTTAATAGTTTTTTATGGGATTATTTATTAATAATTTTACTATGCGGAAGCGGGATTTATTTCACTATAAGATTTAAATTCGTGCAAATTTTTAAGTTTAAAGACGGCTGGGATAGAACATTCGGAAGTATTTCATTAATGGGTAAATCCGCAGGTAAAGAAGGTATGAGTTCTTTTCAGTCTTTGGCAACAGCAATTGCAGCACAGGTTGGTACAGGTAATTTAGCTGGGGCTGCTACTGCTTTAATATCAGGAGGTCCTGGTGCTATATTTTGGATGTGGGTATCTGCCTTTTTAGGAATGGCTACTATATTTGTAGAGGCATCTTTGGGACAAAAATATAAAACTACAACAGAAGACGGTCATATTATAGGAGGTCCTGCTTATTATATTCAGGCTGCTTATAAAGGCTGGTTTGGTAAAGTATTATCTGTTTTATTTGCAATATTTATTATATTAGCTTTAGGTTTTATGGGAAATATGGTTCAATCAAATTCTATAAGCGGTGCTTTTGTTAATGCATTCCCTCAAATTAAGCCTATATATGTTGGTGTAGTATGTGCTTTAATCGCTGCTTTTATATTTATAGGAGGACTTAAAAGAATAGCTTCATTTGCTGAAAAAATAGTACCTATAATGGCTTTGTTCTATATAATAGGTTCTTTAATAATTATTTTAATGAATATTGAGAATTTAGGCTCTTCTATAGTTTTAATATTTACATCTGCATTTAATCCTCAAGCTGTTATAGGCGGAGGTTTGGGAATAGGTGTTCAGCAGGCTATGCGTTTCGGTGTGGCAAGAGGTTTATTCTCTAATGAAGCAGGTATGGGTTCTACTCCTCATGCTCATGCTTTAGCTAAAGTTAAACATCCATGCGAACAGGGTGTGGTTGCTATGATAGGTGTATTTTTCGATACTTTCATCGTTGTAACTTTAACTGCTTTAGTTATATTAACTTCAAATATATTGCAGACACAAATATATCCTTTAACATCTGCTGCTGATATACCGGAAATTTTAAAAGGTGTTGGTTTGCCTCAGGAAGCATTTAGATTAGGATTCGGTTATTTCGGTGTTATATTTGTTGCTGTATGTTTATTTTTCTTCGCTTTCACTACAATAATAGGTTGGTATTTCTTTGGAGAGCAGAATATTAAATATTTATTCGGTGTTAAAGCTGCCAAAGTTTATGCTGTATTTGTTGTAGGTTTTGTATTATTAGGTTCAGCATTAAAAGTTGATTTAGTATGGTCATTAGCAGATACTTTTAATGGACTTATGGTTATACCGAACCTTTTGGGACTTTTAGCATTGGGAAGCGTTGTTTCTGTATTATTTAAAGAATACAATGAACTAAATAAAAAATAATATTTATATAATTAATATAATATAAAAATAGAAGGACTTATATAAAAATATATAAGTCCTTTTTTATTTTAGAATGTATAATTATTTTTTAGGTTTGAATATTAAAGAAATAGAATTGACGCAATGTCTTGTATTTTTTGCTGTGAGATGTTCTCCTATAAATACATGTCCTAAATGTCCTCCGCAATTATTACATGTTATTTCTATTCTGTAACCATCTTCATCTAATGACCTTTTTACTGCATTTGCTATCTCATCATCGAAACTAGGCCAGCCGCAATGTGATTTGAATTTATCTTCAGAGCGATATAATTCAGCACCGCATTGTTTACAGCAATAAATACCATCTTCAAAAAAATCATTGTACTCGCCTGTAAAAGGGTATTCTGTGCCTTTAAAAATTATTACATTTCTCTCTTCTTCAGTTAATTCTCTTTTTTCCATAATATGTTGCCTCCATTTTATTTATAATTTTCTATAAAAAATATTATTTTTTCTTTATCTATTTCTTTTATTGGTATTATATTTTTTGGATTATTATAATTAAAAATAAGCTCTTTTTCAAATAATCTAACACTATGCCATTTACCGTTTTTATATCCTATGTTGTTGTAAGTTCCTATTAGATTAAAACCTAATGAATAATGAAGTTTTTCGCTTTTTGTATTAGGTACTGTAACTTTTGAATAAATATTTTTTATTCTCTGATATTTTAGAATATCAATAATAATAGAGCATAATTTTTTACCAATTCCTTTATTAATATTATTTTTATCTAAATATATAGATAGTTCACAGCTCCAATTATATGCTTCTCTTTCAAGAAATTTATTGGCATAACAATATCCTATGATTTGATTATTTTCATCTTCGCATACTAAATAGGGATATTTTTCTATAATATTTTCTATACGATTTTTAAACGTTTCTAAAGTTGGAAGTTTATATTCAAATGTTATGCTTGTGTCAATATACTGAGAATATATAGAAAGAATTTTAGAAGTATCTTCAGTATTTGCTAATCTTATTTTCATATATTAATTGAATAGCTCCTTTAGTATGTATTTATGTATTCATAAATTAGATTTTATTAATTATTAGCAATATTTTGATATAGATGAATACATCTCTTTTTGGGTTTTTACCATATTAATTTAATATAAAAATAATATTATAAAACAAATTATAAGTCAATTTTGGAATTAATAAAATAAACTAGTATCATTTTTATCAATTGTTTATACTAAAAATTTTTAAGTTTGTCAAATATTCGCCATATGGGCTTTCCGCACGGTACTGCAAATTATTATAGATAGCCAACTATACGTTCGGCTGATTATTTATTATTACACAGAAAAGATAGAGTTTATATTACTTATGAAACATATTTTGTTAATATTAAGTTATATTTTATATT
>CASEHG010000347.1 GCA_949287565.1 uncultured Brachyspira sp. | reverse complement strand
GCATCATGAAAACCATCTTCTTCTACAGCTTTTAATATATTTTCTAAATCATATATTCCTATAGCCGAATCAACTTCCTTGAACATCTCAAGAAAATTTTCTTTATATCTCTCACTCATACAGCCTGATACTATTAATCTCTTACATTTTCCATATTTTTTATACATAGAATGATCAAATATAGCATCAATAGATTCTTTCTTTGAATCTTCTATAAAAGCACAAGTATTTATAACTATAATATCTGCATCTTCCGGATTATTGGTAATATTAAAGCCCTTTTTCTGTAATATGGCTAATATATGCTCTCCATCAACCGTATTTTTCTCGCATCCTAAACTATGTAAATATATATTTTGCAAATTAAATTTCCTTTTTAATATTAAATTATGATACTATGCTGCAAAAATATTAAAATACTAAATAAATAATTACTTAGTATCTGACATAATAAGATTATATCTAGTAGAATCATTCAAATTCTTAACCCATTTTATAGTCTTATTAACAGTTTCTCCTGCAGCACCTACATTAATGATTTTTCCATTAACTTTTACTACAACCTCACCCGCATTACCTATAGTAAGCATAACAACATCTTTAGCTTCTAAATATAATGTTTTACCGCTTAAAAGGTTAGTAGTAGCTGGTCTATTTGAATCTATAAAATATCTTATATATACAAAATGCTTAGCAGTTATTTCTATTCTTATATCTACTTTTTCAGTATCCTGTTCTATATAAGTTTCTCCATTTATCACAAGTAAATTTGTAGATACAGTGTTATTATAATTTGTAGTATTCATAGCAGCAGATTCTATATCATTAGTATAACCTGTATTAACCATCTGATTTTCTTCAAGTTTTTCCATTTCTACAGTGGCTGAATTATCATAAACTTCTATAACACTTATCTTAAAATCATTTATTCCATTTCCATTTAAATCTAATATTATAGGGCTGCTTTTAGAGAAAGATAAATCCTGTCCGTTAATATTAATATGAAGCACATTACCTATACTATTAAATTTAATTGTAGCTGTTATTCCAAGAGGCTTAAAATATATAATATCTCCTGATTTAACACTTTGCTTAGCCTTACTGTCAACTATATTTTTTGATATCTCAACTTCATTTCTGTTTTGTCTTTTATTATTTGAAGGGAATATAAAACCTGTTATATTCTTCCAATTAAATACTATAACAGCTATAACAACGATAATAGCAAGTACAATAATAACTGTAGGAATTATAGATCTATTATTATTTCTTAATTTATATAAATCTCTTCTTGCCATAAATAACAAATCAGCTTCAGCACGATTATTAGTATTAGTGTTTTTATTTTTCTTATTTGTCTCTTTTATAGTCTTTTCTTCATGCTTTTCTGTATTTATAACATCTTTAAGAGATTCTTTTGTATTAGTATCCTTTACTGGTTCTTTATTAACTTCTTGTTCTTTATTATCTTTATTATCCTTAATATCTTTATTGTCTTTAACTTCTTTTACAGGCTCTTTATTTTTCTTAATATTTTTAATAGCTTTACCATTTTTCAATAAATCCTGCTCAGACTTGATGCCGTTTTTTTGCAAGTTATATCTTTCAAGCACCATATCAGCATCTAATGACAATTTATCACTTAAATTCTTTATAAAGCCTTTTACATATATTTCACCAGGAAGAACATCAAATTCCTCATTCTCCAAAGCTTTTATAAATCTGGCAACTATATGAGTAGTAGCCTCAAGTTCCTCTATAGTAAGCCCTTTCTTTTCTCTAGCATTTTTTAATATTTGACCTATAGTTTCCATATAAATCCTTAAAATTAATTGTTAGGTACTAAACCATCTTTAAGTACCTGCATATTTTCTGATATTTCCGGTTCAAAATCCTTATTATTATCTTCATATTTAGGATTATATCTAATAGATGTAAATAAATACTCTACCGGAACATTAGTAGTTGTTATTCCTAATATTCTTATAATCATACCTGTATTATCAACCCATAAATGTATCTTTGTAAAACCAGTTCTGTCTACACTAGCCTGTTTTGAAGTCAAAAGCATATGATAAGCTCTTCTGCCGTCATTTGCTGCATAAGAACTGTTATATTTAGCTATTCCTAGTTCAGAATCCTTAAAACTATTTAAAGACACTAATTCTCTTTCATTATAAAAATCTATATTAAATTTAGTTGTAAGTCTCATAATTCCTTCAGGAGTATATATAGCACCTGAATCACCATAATTTAATTTCTGTTCTGCTACAACATTATTTTTTGGAAATATTATCCATAAAGTTTCACCATTACAGTATATGGACTGTCCGTTTCCACCGCTTGAATATTCCATTCTAAACAGATTAGGATTTTTAGTTATAACATTACCATAAGAAATTCTTTCACCATTTCTCTCTACAAAATTAGCTGAAAAACCTTTTATAGTTGAAAATCTATTAGATATCATACTAACAACTTTTTCAGGAGTCATTATTTG
>CASEHG010000346.1 GCA_949287565.1 uncultured Brachyspira sp. | reverse complement strand
TAACACGTTTTGCTTTAGCTCAAAGGGAGATAGGACTTTCAAGAGGTGAGCCTCCTACAACTAGAGGCTATACTCCTAGTGTATTCTCTGAACTTGCTAAACTTTTGGAAAGAACTGGTACTTCAAATAAGGGTTCTATCACGGCATTTTATAATGTATTGGTGGAAGGTGATGATTTAGATGAACCTATTACAGATGCTGTTAGAGGTATATTAGACGGACACATAGTTCTATCTAGAGATTTGGCTAATAGAGGACATTTCCCTGCTATTGATGTTAATAAAAGCATATCTAGGATTATGAATGAAGTAGTTTCTAATATGCATAAGAGAGCAGCAAGAGAATTTTTAAAAATGAGTGCTGACTATAATGAAGCTAAAGAACTTATAATGATAGGCGGTTATGCTAAAGGAAGTATGCCTGAAGTAGACAGGGCTATTGATTATAAGCCTATGATGGATAGATATTTACAGCAAGATGTATATGAAGTTTCAAGTTTTGCTGATAGTAAAGAGGCTCTTTTATCTATGTTCTATTCTCAGGAAGAGATAGAAGAGGATTTAGTAAACAGCGGTGATGTAAAAAAAGCAGCTGATAGAACAGATATTTCCGACAATGTAGAATATGCTAATGATGTTGTAATACTGTAGAAAAAAGATAATATAAATTGTTGGTAATATTATGAAGAAATTTGATTTTAAACTTGAGCCTTTATATAAACTTAGAAAAAATATAGAAAAGCAAAAACAAGCTGAAGTGGCTGAGGTTTCTGCTCTATATAATAAAGAAAGAGATGGAAAAGATGACTGCATTTCAAAAATCAATGATGGTATAAGAATCGTTGATAGTATGGAAGATAATAATGAAATGCTAACTATGAGTATTTATCTTGGAGAATATATAAGTGCTTTGAATTCCCAGATAGCTATTCATGAAGATAATATGGCTGAAATAAGTGTTGAACTTAGAAAAAGGCAGGAAGTTTTGCAGGAGGCTTCAAGGCAGAGAAGAGCTGTTGAACTTTTAAAAGAAAAGAAATTATTAGAATATAAAAAATTAATGAATAAAGAAGAACAGGCTAAGCTAGATGAATGGAAGAAAGAATATGTTTCTAGCGATGCTTATGAATATTGATAAAATTAAGAGGTATTATTATGATAGAGTCTGTACAAAGAATACATGCCAGAATAGGTGAGATTCAGGACACTTTTAATAAATTAGGTTTTGCTCCTATTAATACTCAGCTTCCTACTAAACCTTTTGCAGAGCATTTAAATGAGGCTATGGCTGAAAATAATACTGAAAACAAAGTAAATAATATTGATGGTTCTATTGTTAATGATACAAATAAAAAATTAGATAATGGAAAAGTAATTAGTGGAGATACTTCTTCAGATGCTTTTAAAGGAAATATATCTTTTGGCGTTTATGATGGTGCTACAAATAATTTTGCTAAGGCTATAAATGCTTATAAAAAAGCTTCAGTAGAAAGTTTCCCTACTAAATATGATGATATAATTAAAGAGGCTGCTGAAAAATATTCTTTGCCTGAAAATTTGATAAAAGCAGTTATAAAGCAGGAATCAAATTATGTACCTACTGCTGTTAGTCATAAAGGTGCTGTTGGTTTGATGCAAATAATGCCTCAAACAGGTGTTGGTTTAGGTGTTACAGATAAAGAAATGCTTAAAGATCCATATACTAATATAATGGCTGGAAGCAGATATTTATCACAGATGTTAAACAGATATAATGGAAGACTCGATTTATCTTTATCTGCTTATAATGCCGGACCTGCTTTGGTAGACAGATTACAGAGAATTCCTGATATAGAGGAAACTCAAAACTATGTTAAAAATATTATAGGATATATAAAGTAAGTTAACATATTACTTGACTTTTTTATTCTGTAATTTTATAATATTTTACAAATTTGCCCGCTTAGCTCAGCAGGTAGAGCATCACCATGGTAAGGTGAGGGTCGTCGGTTCGATCCCGATAGCGGGCTTTTGTTCACTATTATAAAGCAAAAATATCACAAACTATAAAAGAGGATTTATGAGAATAAAACTTCTAGCGGTTATAGTATTATTTTTAATGACTATATCGCTTTCATACACTTTCGACAAAACTCCATATTATGTAAACACAGAAACTTATGACTCATACAGAGAGTTATTGAGAGGGGTGCATTATTATAATCAAGAAAGATATGATGCATCCATAGCTAGTTTTAGAAACTCTCTTAATACAAATCCTACTGATAAGTTCATAAGATATTGGTATAGTAAGTCTTTATATAAAGCCGGATATATGTCTTTGGCTATTAATGAATGGCTTAATATTACAAGAATGGGTTATGAGGATCCTATAATACTTTCTAAAATTAACAAATATGATTCTGCAAATGTTAATGAAGAAAAAGAAGATACTTTAAGCAATTTCATTTATCTAAAAGCATTCTCTACTAATCTTAATTTTAGAAAAAATATAAATCAGCCTATACAGATAAAAGTAATGACTGATGGAAGTTTATATGTTTTAGATTATAGTGATTCTTCTTTGAAAAAATTTGATATTAATGGAAGATTAATAGGCAAAATAGCTCATGGAAAAAGATTAGAAAAACAGCAGACTAGTTGGTGGAGAAATGTGCTTCAGTTTGTGGCTAAAGTTTATCCTTATGAAAAATTAGAAAACCCTAGAGGTTTTGATATAGATTCAAATGGATACATATATATAGCAAATACTAAAAAAGATAAAATATTAAAATATGATTCTAATCATAATTATATTACTAATATTGGTGTAACCGGAGTAAGTAACGGTCAGCTTCTTGGACCTTCTTCTGTTGCAGTTGATAAAGAAGGTAATATATATGTTTCTGATACAGGAAATAATAGAATAGTCATATTTGATGTAGATGGAAATTTCTTATATAGTTTTGGAAAGCTTGGTGAAAATAATGGAGAATTCTTTTCTCCTGCTGGTATAGTTGTTAATGATCAATATATTTATGTTGCTGATATGGGTAATAAAAGAATACAGCAATTTGATTTGAGCGGAAACTATATACAAACTATTAAACACAATTTATTTAATGAACCTAGAGGTTTATCTTTTGCCAGAGATGGAAACCTTTATATAGCTGATGGAAGTAAAGTATTTTATTATGATATAGTTGAATCTGATTTCACTATATTTAATAATTCTGAGAGATATACCGTGACTCCTACATCTGTTGCTGAAAGCCCTAATGGTAATATATATTTGACAGATTTTATGTCAGGAAGAATAGATGTATACACTAGAAAAGAAGAGTATTATGCTAATTTGGATGTATTTGTAGACAGAGAATATTTAAATAGATTCCCTGTTGTTGTAGCTTCTGTTACAGTAAGGGATAGAGCTATGAATCCAGTAATTGGATTGACTCCTGAGAATTTCTTTGTTACAGAGAATTCAAGTGTTTCTCATAAAGTTGCTTTTTATGATGCTCCTGAATTACATGAATATAGATTTGTATATTTAATAGAAGATAGTCTTGCAGCTAAAGCTTATGAAAGTAATATAAGGGAAGAAATTAGTAACTTTACTATGAGCTTAACTAATAATGATGAAGTTTTAGTTATACATTATAATGATCAGGTTTATAAGGCTGATAATTATGATGCGAGAAATTTAAGAATACTTGAAAATGCTAATAACTTCCATTTTACAGGCGGAATATCTGCTTTGGATGATGCTTATTATGAAGCTATAAGACTTTCAGGAAATAGCTTTAAGAAAACTGCTATAATACATTTTTCTGTAACTAGTCCTGATGATAGGGTATTTGATATGATGAACTTTAATGATGTGGCAAGTTTTGCCAAGAACAATGCCGTATCACTAAACCAAGTTTATATAGGTACAAATAAGTCTAATTATTTCTTGGATTTAATGACTAAAAATACTTATGGTTATATTATAAATGCTGATTATTCTATAAATTATCCTGATGAGCTTAATAAAATTAAGAATATAGATTTTGGAAGATATTTCATATACTATAACAGCTTTAAAAATTTAGCTCAGTCAGGACAGTTTAGGGCTTTGAATGTTAAAGTGCAGTTTAGAGATATGTACGGTGAAGAAGAAGTTGGTTATGTAGTGCCATAATAAAATTTATAATAAACAAAAAGGCTTTTCATAGTGTTATGAGAAGCCTTTTTATTTATACTAAAAAACTTGTTCACTAAAAACATCTGTCAAGTGAACTTGCCAGATGCTCACAAGTTTTTTATTTCTTTATACATATTCATAAAAAATTATTCGCTGAAAATATATAGCAAATAAATTTGCTATATGCTCATAATTTTTTTATTTCTTCTATACTCAAGCCTGTTAATTCACTTATGAGATTTATGTCCATATCTCTGGCTTTCATGTTTTTTGCCATAGATATGGCTTTATTTTTTTCGCCTTGTTCTATGCCTTGTTCTATACCTTGTTCTATACCTTGTTTGATTCCTTCTTCTATTCCTAATCTTCTTTCTTCTTCAAGCATTATTTGATTGCCGTATAAATATGCTTCTCTTCTATCATACTCATTCATCATTAATCTATCTTTAATAAAATTATTATATCTTTTCTGTACTTCTTCCATTATAGGTTTTTCTTTTACTAAATCTGACATAATAACCTCCTTATCATCTTTTTCTTTCATTGTGAAAAATTTAAGCCAGCAATTTAAATCAGGCTCTAATGAATTATATTTAAACTTTTTTAATTCTAATATATGTATTTGTAAATGGTCTGTTAATAATCTTTTATTAATACTATCATAAATCATATAGCAGGAATGTATAGAGTCATTGTCATCTAAATTGAAATTAAGTAAATTTATGCTAATTACAGGAGTTAAAGCATCATATTTTTCTCCTTGTTTTAAAAGTTTACTGTAATTTGATGCCCAATAATATAATATACGTTCTGGGAATCTTGAATTACCTTGCAATTGTATTTCTATTATAACAACTGTTCCATTTTGAGTTATGCATTTAACATCAACAATAGTTTCTTTATCTTCATAATTTTCTTTATAGTTAAAAGGTGTAAGTATTTCTACTGCTCTGAAAGTTTTCATATTAGAATCAAGCATTATTGAATTAATGAAGTCAAGAAGTATAGCATTACTATCTGATGATGAGAATAAATATCTCACAAAATAGTCATTCAAAACATTAATATTCCTCATAGCTCTATTATACTAAATTAATTATAAATGTAAAGTTGTCATTTTTTAATATAAATAAAAAAGCTTCCTTATTAGTTTAAGAAAGCCTTTTGTTATTGATTAAATATGTTAATAAATATTATCTTCTATTTTTAGATTTTTTTCTTTCTTTTCTATTTATTCTGTCTTTTGAACTTCTTTTTTTATCCTTGCTTGCTTTGCTTGATTTATGAGATTTTCTTGAATATATTTCTTTTTTGTTTTTCTTTTTCTTCAAAAAATCTCTGCTGTCTATTATATCTCTATCATCGAAACTATTATCAAATTCGCTTGCTGGTATAAAGTCAATGAACAATTCTTTTACGTCAACTTTATAAACTACTATTCTTATTCTGTCACCCAATGTGTACCATTTAGCATCTTCTTCGCTGTAGGCTGCCTGTTCATGTTCATCATATCTGTAATGTGATTTTAAAACAGCATATCTTATTAAGCCCTCAATTCCTCTGTCTTCTATTTCAACGAATATTCCGAAATTTGTAACGCCGCTTACTATTCCGTTATATTCATTTCCTATCTTATCTTTCATAAATCTTGCAGCTTTTACTTTGTCTAAAGATCTTTCACATTCAACTGCTATTCTTTCAGTCTTTGAGCACCATTGAGCTGAATTAGTATAAAACTGCTGCATAGTAGGTTTTAAATTATTTACTCCTTCTAATGCCTGCTTTAAAAGTCTATGAGTAAGTAAATCAGTATATCTTCTTATTGGCGAAGTAAAATGAGTATAATATTCAAAACCTAATCCGAAATGTCCTATATTATTAACATCGTATATAGCCTGCTTCATAGAACGTAAGAGTAGGGTAAGAAGTAATTTTTCGTCTGGCTTTCCCATTATAGATTCTATAAATGAATGAAAATCTAAATTACCGTCTGCATCTCTTGTAACTCTGTATCCTCTATTAAATGCTATTCTTGTGAATGTGTCTAGCTTTTCCTGATCAGGACTGTCATGCACTCTGTATATAGAGCCTTTTATATTTTTTAATCTTTTAGCTACTTCGCAGTTGGCAATAAGCATTAATTCTTCTATTATTTTATGAGTTTCTTTTCTCTCGCCAATGAAAAAGTCTTTAGGATTTCCGCCTTTATCCAATATTATTTGAGTTTCATTAAGATTGAATTCTATACTTCCATTGTCTATTCTTTTTTGAAGAAGTATTTTTTTTACATCATCAGCATTTTTTAGTAATTCTACAAGCCAATCTTCATCTTGTTCTATGCCGTCCAAAACATCTTGGGCATAATCATAAGTTAATCTTCTGCTTGATTTTATAACGCTTTTATGAAAAGTACTTTCTTTTACATCGCCTTTATTATCTATCGTTACAAATACTGTCATTGTGAATCTGCTTACGCCTTCATTCAAAGAACATATTCCATTTGAAAGCTCATGCGGAAACATTGGATAAACTGTATCTATTAAATAAACACTGTTTCCTCTCTTTCTAGCCTCTCTGTCTAAAGCACTTCCCATAACCACAAAATGGCTAACATCAGCAATATGAATTCCTAATTTATAACCGTCATTTAATTTTTCTATACTTATTGCATCGTCAAAATCTTTTGAATCTGCTCCGTCTATTGTTACGGTTCTTATATCTCTTAAATCTATTCTGTCAAATTCTAACTCTACATTTTCCATGCTGTCTGGTAATAGTTTAGCTTCTTCCAAACATTTTTTTGGAAATTCAGTCGGCACATTATATGCTTTTGCTATTATCTCAGCATCTTTCTTTGCATTGTTAATATCAATTTTTATTTCTGGTTTAGGAATACTTGTTTTTTTATTGCCTGTATCAGTTTTTTTATTTTTTGATTTTGACTTTCTGTCTTTTAATATATCTCTTTCTTTATTTGTTATCTGTTTTAATTCTCTTTCTAAATATATTTTTCCTTCATTAGTGAGTTTTAAAGTATTAGATTTCTTCATTACCAGTCCCATAGAAACGGACTTCTGAAGCATTTTATCAAAACGTAATTTATCTTTTTTAGTTTCTACATATTTATTTTTATATTCTGATATGTCTAATTCTTTTTCTTTATTTATTTTTTTCAGCAATTTTATAACTTTCATTTTTAATTACCCATAACAATTATTAATATTCTACATAAACAATATTATTTTATTATAGCAATATTATTTATAATGTCAAATAGTAATATTTTTTTACATATTTTTTTATATGCGGTTTTAATATAAGGAAGCATTTATTTTTTATGCCCCCTAAAAATAGGGGGCATACAATTTAATTAAATGAAGGTTATAAAATATAGTATCATATTAAAGATACAAAGAGCTTTATTTTGTTAGGTATACGTTTTCTTTTGTTAGTATATTCTAACATATTATGTATTTATGTCAATACTAAAATAAAACTTTATTAATAGCCTTATAATATATAAACTCAATTATATTCAAATCATCAATATTCATATACTCAATAAAATATATTACAATTAAAAGTCATAAGTGTTTTTTACCAACTTTTGTATTTGCCTCAAGTAATAGCTTTTTTATAAAAAACATTTTATTTAATAGTAATAACAAGATATTTTTCTTATAGTATCTAGTATATGGCTAGTATAAAATTCTTAGTATAAAGAATCATTTTTATCATTATCTCCATATTCATCATATCCCTGATAAGAATCATAAGTATTGTTATTATGAGGAGTATATTCATTATATTTTTTATGATGTTGAATATCATTTTCTTTATATTTTGGATTATCTATACCGAATATTTGTACCCAATAAGCTGTACCGTTTTTTATATGCAATCCTACTCCAACGCTTGTATATCTTTTATCAAGGATATTTTCTCTATGTCCCTTAGATTCCATCCATGCTTTCATTACTTCTTTAGCGTTTATATATCCGTATGCTATATTTTCACCATTTCCATTCCAGTAGTTTCCTATATTTAAATCTTCCATTATTGTGTAGAATTGTTTTCCATTTGGTCTTGTATGTGAATAGTTTTCAAATAATTCTTTAGCTCTTGCCATTGCCATTTTTTCTAAATTTTTATCTCTTTTTAATTTTGTTATAGCTCCATTGTTGTTTCTATTGTAAGTTATTAAATCATATACTTTATCTACTTCACTTTTATAATTGATTTCATTAAAAATTGCTATTACTGCATAATTATAATCTCCTACTGAATAAACTCCAACTGATGCATAATTATAATTTGTTAATAACTCATTCCAAGGTATACATTTTTTTACTAGTGATTCATAAGAAGAAAAACCGCTTATATATGTAGTTCTTATACCTGTAATATTTAAAGTAACATCTGAAAGCGAAGATTTAATATTATCCCAATCTAAAACACCATAATATGCATATATTTCTGCCATTTTGGAAGTAGCTATATCTAATTGAGTATTTTGCTTTAATGGGAGTTTTCCATTTCTAAATCTATAATCATTAACTATAGAAACTAGGTCATAAGAAAATGCCACACTATTACAAATAATAATTATTGATATTATGATGTTCTTCATTTTATATCCTTGATTAGTATAGATTTAATGATATTAAAAATATCATATTTCTGATTTGAACTAAAAAATAATGAATCTATATTCAAGAAATAAAATGTAAAAGAACTAATTGATTATTATATAAATAGTTTAATACAATTTAAAAATTATTTCAAGTATTTTGTATAAAAAATTTTATTTGTATACTTAAATATAATTATATTCAATACGATTATTCAACTTGTTTTTATATGTATTTATGATACTATATAAAAATTGTATATGTTTATAGGGGTATTAATATATGTTAATTGATAATGAAAGATTGGTATATTGTAATGATATAATAAATAATGATAAAATGAAGGATAAATTATTTGAATTAATAGATTATTCTAAAAATAATGGTTCTGAAAATATTGATTTAGCAGCGATAATTTCTAATATAGAATATACAATAAATTATAATTTTAAGATAAATAATATTTCTGAAGAAGAGATTGATTTTTTGTATGTATTGTTAAAAGAATACCTGAATAAATATAGTGAATATAATAAAAATATCAATCTTGATAGTATCAATAAATATGTTTATAATATTCCTAATATTAGTATTAATGATATAAAAAATAATAATGAACTATTTCCAGTTGCATATCTTTTGTCTATTTTTTATTTTTGCAATTCTGATGATTCTGATAAATATTTTAATGATGAATATATAAAAGAAATAAATAATATTATATTCATCGAAAATACTGATAAAATATCATTTAAATATGTATTTCCAATATTGAATAGTGAGCATAAAAAAAGAATTAGAGAGTTACTTATAGAATTAAAAAAATATGATTATTATAATGAATATATAGATGCTTTAGCTAAAGATATTAATATAACTGAGATAGAAATTAATAATTTTGATAAAAGTAATTTGCCTGCAATAAAGGGGTTAATAGAAGAATTATTTTATAATAAGAAGATAAGAGAAGAAAAAGAAAAAAAGAATTATATGAAAAGATTATTTGATATAGAATTAAATGATGTTATGAATGATAATTCTAGTTTTCCTTTTATGTATTTGTTTTCTTTGTTAATATATTTATTTGATGATGATTATGTGTTTAAAAAAGATATTATAAATATTGTAATTTTTGAAAATAAAGACTTAATCTATTTTAAAGATGTTTTTAATATGTTAGATAATAACAGGAGAGATTATATAGCAAAATTATTGTATGATGCTAAAAATAAAGAATTTGATAATGATAATATAAAAAGGATAATATCTAATATTGATATAATAAAAGACAAATTAATTATAAAATCTTTGAATGAAGAAGATTTTTCATTCCTAAAAGATATAGCTAGAAATATTGTATTAAAAGAAAAAGATAAAAAAATTAGTGAAGAAAACAACTATATAAAAGAATATTTGGAAGAAGTTTTTAGTCATGAAATAGAAAATGAAAACTTCCCATTAATTTATTTACTTATAATTTTTAAATATACTATTTCTTCAAAAGAATTATATTTATTCTGTAATGGAATTAATCTAAAATATGAGATAATGGATTTATTATTTTCTGATTTAAATGTATGCAGTATTTATATAGATGAAAGCGGAAACATTAATGAAAATGAAAAAAATGTATTTGTAATAGGCGGATATTTAATTGATAATATTAATATAAGAAAATGGAGTGAAATTACAAAAAATAAATTTGAATCATTAAGGTATAAGTTTAAAGTGTCAGATGATACTTTATTGCATAGGAACGAATTAAAAACTAATAAAGAATCTGTTACTTATGATATATTTAATTTTCTAAAAATAAACGGAGGAAAGTTTATATACATATATGAAAAAGAGCCTGTTAATATAGATTTTACTAGACAATATTATGTTGATTTAATTTCTGATTTAGTAATTTCAGCATTAAATAAAAAGCTGTTAGATGAAAATGATGAAATGAATTTGGGAGAAAAATTATTACTAATAATAAAACTATCATCTAGAACTTATGAAGATAAATATAAAAGTATTACTTTTAAATATAAAGATATAGAAAATTTTTTAATGTCTTTTTTAAAAAATGATGTAAATACAGATTTAGAAAATATGGTAAATATTAATGATATATTATATGAGTGGAAAAAACAAAATATTAATTATTTATCCAAAACTAGATATTTAGAAGTATTAGATATAGAACCTTTTATAAAAGACGGCATAGAAAAAATAAAAATTAAATATGGATTGAATAGTGAAAATTTAGAATATTCTATACTTCCTTTATCAAATGCTAAAAAGGATACTGATTTAGTTATAGCAGATTATTTCTGCAATATGTTTTATTCAGCTAAATACGGTAATAAAATAGATAGTAATATACTTAATAGTTTTTCACATATGCATTATATTAAAATGGAATATAATCCTTTTAATAGTGATATAGATTTATATTTGGAAAGAAAGGATTATTTTAATATATTGACTAGATATATTACATATAAAAAAATATCTTACTCAAACACTATAAGCGATATATATAAAAGATATGCACAGAAAATAGTTTCAAGAATTTTATATTACATAGAAAAAGATATTCATAGAAATAAAGTCAGATATATAATTGCAGCTTTAAAATCTATTTTAGAAAATATAGAATTTGAGTCTAATTCACTTAAAAATTATCCTGATATTATACAATCTTATGATATTTTAATAGATTTGGTAAATAGTAATGTTTTAATTAATAATGAATCTTTAAATAAAGCTATAATATTTACTATTAATACTGAAAAACTGGCTGTTTATAATCATTCTGATAATGATAAAATGGCTTGTGAAGTTGTAGAATATAATAATGATTATAAAGATGATGTATTAAAAAGTATTGATTTTAAAGATAGGGCTGTATTATTTGACACAATAAGTTCTAATGTGTATTGGTATAAATATAATACAGAGATTTCTATAGATGTACTTTATAAAATGTTATCTAATAATGAAATAGGAGAAGAAGAGAGAGCAAAATTATATGGAACTTTAGGACAAAGTTATAATATCAATTATTATGTTACAGATAATAATACTGATTTGATGAATGCGAAATTATATTATTATAAATCAATGAAATATTTTAATGGTAATAACTTTCAAATTGTAAGACAATATAGTTATTTGCAGAATTTAGCTATAAGTGCCAAAGATGAAGATAAATTTTTAGAATATACTGAACAATATTTGAATTTAATATCAGATGATTATAAAAATATAATATACTTGAATAATAAAATCAAAAAATATTTATATAAATCTAATAAAGATAAAGGATATGAATTTTTTGTTATTAGGCTTTTAAGATATTGCAATACATTTGAAATGACAGAAAAATCAAAAGAAATTGCTTATTTATTAATTTCTAATAAAAATCGTTTTGAAAATTATATAACTTCATTGGAAGATGTAGATATACAAAAAGAATATGCTTTGTTATTATATAAATATAATAATGGTAAGATTGATATTGAATATTTGGATAGATGCTATCATTTTATGAAAGATAAATCAGGTATTTTTAACAATATGAGGATGCTTTCATTATATTTAATAGAAATACTAATGGAAGATTATAAGCATTTTGATAATGCTTTAGAAAAAATAGAAGGTTTATCTAATATTTCTGATGGATATAAAAATGCTTTTAAGGATTTGTATGATAGAGATTTAATAAATGATAAAAAAGAATGGGCTTTAAAAGCGAGAGATAAACTATATATGTAATGTTAATTTTTTATTATATAAGCTGAATCAAAATGATTTTCCCAATCTATATCATCTATTGCAAGCAAATATTCTTTTTTGTTTATGGACTCATAGAAATATATTTTATTATTTTTTATTTCTATAGGATATAATATTTTACCGTTATATTTGATATTAAATTGAGGAAACTCCGATTCAAATACTGCTTTATTAGTATTTGCTAAATATACTAATTTAAAATTAGCCTTCATAAAAGCATTTAAATTTTTGACATTACTAAAATGTAGTACGCCTTTGTCATCAAAGCTATATTTTCCTTTTCCGTCGCTTCCTATGAATGAGTTGCCTGATGATATATCTTCCCATTTGGATTTATATTTATCAAAATTATTATTTATATAATATTTTATGTTTCTGATTGAATCAATTAAATATTTTGAATCATATTGAGAAATTTTATTGAATATTTGTTTGCCTTTTTTAGGAATATTTAATGTATTTCCAAACAAAAATATGTCTGCAATATGTAATAATATTATTATGATTATAATAGATTTTATTAATGAGAATATATTTGATATTATTTTTTTCATATGATTACTCCTATTATTTTTTATTATTTTTATTATTTTATTAATTCATCTATATCAATTTTATAATTTATACCTTTTTCAATTTGTTTACCTTGCAATATATATTCTTTATAGTCTTTGTAAGGCGGATTAGGATACACAGTTTTATATTCGTACCACATAAATTTTATATCATAAACTCCACCGTCTAGATAGAATGATATATTATATGAATCTTTTCCTGTATCATATTCTTCTGAATATTTATCAGTAGTTATTATTCCCATAAGCTCATAATTATTTTCTGTAGTTTTAGAAACATAAATAGACATAGGTTTTCTAGTATATGATTTAGACTTTATTGTTATTAGAGAGTGATAAATATTAGGTTTAGTATTAGCAGTGCATGATATAATACTCATTATTAATAGGCTTATAGCAGTAATATTTATTATGTTTTTTTTCATATGTTTAACTCCTTTTTTTATAGTTTACAAATAAATGTAGCTTGCAATCCTAAATCAAAGCATCCGTTTTCATCAAATATGGTAGGTTTTATATCGAAATTGCTTGCAAAGTATGGCTGATCTGATAATGACCATCCAAATAAACCAAGTCCTATTATAGTCAAAGCTATTGATGAACCTAACATTATTCCGCTTCCTAATGGAGTAAATTTAGGCATATCATCTGGTTTTGTGTTAATCTTTCCATCTTTCCAAGCATAGTATAGATCTTTTTTAGTATATTCAATTTTTGTTAAATAACTAATTATAGTATGTGGATTGTTATAAATATAGTATTCATTTGCAGCAGTTCCTTCTACTTTTGAAAACCAAGATGTTAATTCCATGCCTGAATATATAGTGCCTGCAAAACCTGAAGCAAAAAATATTATTCCTGTAACCATAGCCGGTATTCTGCTCATTTTTGTGATAGGTTTAGTATTTTGTATGTAATTATAATTATTATAAACTTGACGAGTTTCTATTACTGTATTTACTTTTTGTCCTGTTATTTTTTCATATAAATCTAAAGATAATTTTACTATATTATCATAGCTTAAATCATTGAGAACTTTAGTTACTGATTTTTCAGGCTCGTATGTATTAATATTTTTTATGGATATTGAACAGATATATTTATCTTCTAATTTCATGATATTACCTGATACAACATGTGTTATTAGGGATTTATTTATTGATTGTGCATCTGGATTATTTATTTTTATATTTTCTTGTTCTTCTAACATCATTTTATCAATATTTTTATCCCTGTTAAAAACATTTAATCCATTATCTGTTAAAACACTTTCTATTATTTCTTCTATATAAGTGTCATAATTAGGATCAAAATTAAAAGGTCTTATTGATATTCTATAATTTTTGTAATCGTTAACGTTTGCTGATAATGAACTTACGAAAAGCATTAAAAATAGTATTGATAAAGCATAAAATTTTTTCATATATTAACTCCTTATTATTTAATTTATTTTTTTAATTGAGCAGATATTGATGCTGCTAAATTTGTTATTTTTTCAAGTACAACATTTGAATTAGTTAAGAATTCTTCATAGTTATCTATTTTTTCATATTTGTTTAAATATATTTTTCCATTTATCATATTTATCATTTTACTGCTTAAAAAATATTCATTTAGAGGGGTTCTTGATATTTTATTAATCATTATATATTCAGCATTGTATTTATTAGTGAAACTGTTTACATTCTCATAATTTAAATTATAGCTTTGATAGTCAATTTCTTCATTTCTATAATATTTTATATCTTTATCTAAGATTACAAAATTTTTATATTCATGATTACCAAGCTCATTTATCAAAATTTTAGATAAATTTACAAATACATTATTATAAAATTCATTATCATCATCAATGATGTTTTGCTTATCAAATGATGTTAATATAATTCTTTTCTTGCTATTTTCTATATGATCATTAGTTTGTCCATAAATATAGAAAGCATTTAAAACAATAAATAAAATAAATATTTTTTTCATATTATTAATACTCCAATTATAAATTTTTTATTTTATTATCAAGGAATTCTTTTAATTTTATAGAAAACTCCTCTCTTAATATTTTTTCTACATTATACTTAACTAAATCTTTAGCTCTCTCAAAATTATCTATATAATTATCTTCAGGAATTTTTTGGAATTGAAAAGTGTGTATAGTAACGTTATTATTTAAAATGTATAAACTAAAATGTGATTCATAATTATTTCTGTGTGTGTATTTATCTTCTACTTGTTTTAATGTAATATTTATTTGAAATACATAAGATGCATTATTAGCTGAAGATATATTGAATCCATACTGGTTAATATCATAATTTAGTACATCTATTATTTGTTTACTGATTCCTATACCAGTTTGGGATACTTTAAATGTTAATTTATTTTCTGCTTCTTTTAATTTAGGTAAAATATCATCATATTTGTGTTCAAGCTCCAAGCATTCAAAATTCATATATTCAATTTGCTTATTATAGGTATGATTCTTTCTAGATAGAATATACATCATTTCTAAATATACAAATCTATTGAAATGATCTTCTTCAGATATTAAATATTCATTATATGTATTGATAGTATTTTCATTTTTAAGAATTCTATTTTTTAGAATAGAATATAGTTTTATTTTATTAACTATAGAGAATACATAATATTTATTTTCTTCTTTATTATATTTTTCTTCTATGAATTCTATATCAAATATCTCAGCATAACCCTGCAAACTTTTGTTTTCTTCCAAGAAAGGTATATATGCTATATTCATATTTTTTGATTTATATTTATCTAGGAATATACTATCTGCTTTAAATCCAACATAAAAGTATTTATCAGCCATATTTATATAAGCATTTATTTGTGCCTCTTTAATACTCATACCTTCTCCTATAGAATATAAGTATTCATTATTTTTCATATATTTTTTTTCTAATTTTTTTATACTGCCTGGAACTTCAGCTAAAGCATTCAAATAAAAGCATATAAATATTATTTTTAATACAATAATTTTTCTCATATATTCCTCCATTTATTACGTTTTAGATATATCCAATATAAATATCTATATTTGATTATATTTAACAACATTGAATATAGGTATTAGTACCTCATTATCTTTACTTACAGTCATAGTTAATGTAAATGAATTGTTTGCTATTAATATATCTATTTTTCCATTATAAATTGAATCATTATCAGTATATTTAAATGAATATAGTGCTAGCTTTCTTATATATGTACCATAGTAATCATTGTGTATATATTTATTATTGATAGTAAGAGATTCTGATTCATTGATATATACTGTTGTGTAATTTTCTGATATTATTACATTTGGATATTTAAAGTACATGGTTCCTTCATATTTTCCGGCAAAATATGATATTTCTTTTTTTTCCGGATTAGTAGCTTTAGCACATGAAATAATTGCCATTAATATGATAAATGAAGCGATAATTGTTTTTTTCATAAAATATAACTCCTTTAATTTTTTATTAAAATTGCATACTTGAATCATCTAATATTTTTATAACTATATCAGGATATATTTTTTGAGATATTTCATATTCTATTCTTTCTATATATTCAAAAGACCATGAATATGAATATATAATTTTGTTATTTTTTATATTTATTACTTTGATATTTAATTTTTTTGTTTTATTTATATAACTTAGATAACCAAACAATGCATAGTCAGCATTTGATTTCATAGCATAATTTATCATTATTTTGTTATATTCTTTCATGTTTAATGAATTAAAATCATAATTTATCAATGGCGGATTTATTATTTTGATAGTGTCTGTTTTTGATATATGCTCATTGAACATTTCTAATATGCTTATATTATCATTGTGTTCAATTCCGTTAAATGGAAATAGTATTAATGTTTCTGAGAATAAATTTGATGTAATTAACATTGATATTATTAAAAATCTAAACATAAATAAACTCCTCAATTTTATATTTAAAAGCCGGCATGATTATGCTATAACCATACCGACTTATATGTACCTCCCTAATAATTAATATCTTTTGCTTGAATTATTTATACCATCAACTATTTTTTTACTCATATATGCTACCCATCCTGCTATATCCTCTGGATTTTCAAATGTACATTGTGCACCAGCTATATGATTTCTGTTAATATCTATTACTCTTATTACCAATCTTTTTTTGTCACCCAATTTATTTATTTGTCCTATTAGTACATAATCAGAGCGAAGATCTTTAGCTATCTTTATAGCTTCATTTTCGTATGTAGATGAATATAATGAGCTGTAGTATTCTTTGCTATTTCTTACTCTACCTCTATCATATGAAGAGTTGTATAAACCTTTACCGCTTTTAACTTTTATACCTTCCAAATTGATTAATTCTATCTCAAATAAATTGGATAGAGTTACATTATCAATATCAACAGGCCCTTGAAATGTGATTACAACTATACTCTTACTATTACTGTAAGCAAATGCAGAAGAACAGATAAGTGATAATACTAATAATACAGATAATAATTTTTTGGTCATAGAACCCTCCTTAATTTTATTAATATTTTGTAGTAATGAAGAATTAGTTTTAGTCATATAGACCTCCTTGTTATTGTTATTTTGTAATGTAGATAAATTAGT
>CASEHG010000345.1 GCA_949287565.1 uncultured Brachyspira sp. | reverse complement strand
TTAATATTAAGACTCTCCAAAAGTCCCTGAATAGTTCCGTCCTCTCCTGATGTACCATGCAAAATATTATAGCAGTATTCAATATTATTTTCTTTCAATGTTTTTATTAATTCATAAGAATCTTTAACATCTATTAAAATACAATTATCTTTAATTTCATCAAAGCTAGTTAATGCCTTATAAACATTATGTCCGCTTCTAAGTGAAACTTCTCTCTCGGAGCTTAATCCGCCATGTAAAACTGCTATTTTTTTATTTTTAAACCTATTTAAAATATTTTGTTTTAATTCACTGTTTAATATCATTTTGTATACCTATTATATTTTAATTGTATTTATCAAAAAATAATCTTAATCTTATTATATCGTATAAATTTACATTTTTATAATGAAATTTTTTAATCTCATAATTATTTTAATATGAAAATAGTTATAAATTACCATTTACTTTATTATAAATAAGGTTTATTATATAGAACACTATGAATGCTGATTTGAATAATAATATAGTAAAAAATTCTGTTTCTAAGATAAGTGCGGTTATATGCATAATATGTGCTAGTTCTGCAATAGCTGTCTTAGTGCTTTTAATAATTAATTCTAAAACTGCAAGAGAAATTACCTCATTTTCTCTATACTCAAGTTTTTTAACAATATTTTATATAATAAATTCAATATATCATTTTTTCCCTTTTAACAATAAAGCCAAAAAGGTTTTTTATATATTATCACATGCTTTTTTTATTATGATGATATGGGGTATATATATCCCTCCATGTTTAATTTCATTACAAAACGGATGGGGCTGGAGTTTCTTTGGAATTATTACAGGGCTTTGTGCATTAGGTATTACTTTAAGAAGCGTATTTGGATACAGATGGCGAGGTGCTACTGAAACAATATATTATTTTTTATTAAATTGGGTTTGGCTCATAGCTATATCAAAAATAGCTGCTGCCGTAGGAGAATATGGAGCTATATTGTATTTAACAGGTTTTCTTCTTTTAAATATAGCAATGGTATTTTACAGGCTTGCTATGTATGAAGCAAACAGAAGATATACTTTGTTTTTACCTTTATTTTACTCGCTTTTAATAATATCAAATATATGCCATGCAGTTTTTATGTTTAGATATGTTGCTAACATTTTCTAATTTTGTTATATTTTATATATGAAAAATACATATTGATTGGGAGGAGATAAAATATGATTAAAGAAAGACTAAGCGACTATATTCAAAATACTATAAAAGAAAATTGGGATATTAATGCCTTAGCTGATTACGGAACTAATAATATATTAAAATATTCTGATATAGCCAAAAATATTCTAAAAATACATACAGGTTTTAAAAAGCTAGATATACATAAAGGCGAAAAAATAGCTCTATGCGGTGCTAATTCTGTTAATTGGGCTTTAATATATATATCTGTAGTAAGTTACGGGGCTGTTGTTGTTCCTATACTTGTAGACTTTTCAAAAGAAGATATAGCATCAATATTAAAAGATTCAGGAGTGAAGTTTTTATTTGCTGACTCTCATATTTTAAAAGGAATTGACTCTAATAGTTTATCGCTTCTTACTAAATCTTTTCATTTAAATAATTTTGATACATTTACTATAGAAGAAGAAAAAAGTGAAGAAAAAAAAGAAAGTAATAAAAAAACTGAAAACATATTCAGCGATATAGAAATTGGAGATATAAAAAAAGAAGATTTTAATCTTACTATATTTGAAAATGACACTTTGGCTACTATAATATATACTTCAGGAACTACAGGATTCAGTAAAGGCGTTATGCTTAATCATAATTCATTAGCTGCTAATATAAGATTTGCTATTAATAATATGCCTATAAAGCCTAATGATCATATACTTTCTTTCCTTCCTCTTGCCCATGTATTCGGATGTTTATTCGACTTTTTATTTCCATTTTCAAGAGGGGCTTGCATATATATGCTTAATGCTATACCTAGTCCTAATATATTACTTAAAGCATTCGATGAGGTAAAACCTAATCTTATATTGATGGTTCCTCTTATCATAGAAAAAATTTACCTTAAAAAAATACTTCCTACTATAAACAAGCCTTTAATTGCTAATTTATTAAAACTGCCTATTATATCATCTATACTAAAATCAAAAATAAGAAACACTCTTACACAATCTTTTGGAGGCAATTTCCATGAGGTTATAATAGGAGGAAGTGCTTTAAATAGCGATGTAGAAAAATTTCTTATGGATATAGGTTTTAAATTCACAGTAGGATATGGTATGACTGAATGCGGACCTTTAATAAGTTATGGGCCTTGGAATAAGCATGTACCTAGAAGCTGCGGATGCATAATAGACACTTTAGAAGTAAAAATAGATGCTGAAAAAGAAGGCGATGTTGGTGAGATTATGATTAAGGGTGAAAATGTTATGCTTGGCTATTATAAAAACTACAAAGCCACTGCTGATGTACTTTCCAAAGACGGATGGCTTAGAACTGGCGATTTAGGCGTGCTTGGCGAAAATAATAGAATATTCATAAGAGGAAGAAGCAAGAATATGCTCCTTGGTGCTAGCGGACAAAATATTTATCCTGAAGAGATTGAAAGCAAGTTAAATGCTATGCCTTATATATTAGAGTCTTTAGTTTTACAAAGAGATAATAAACTTCATGCACTATTATATTTGGATGCTGAAAGAATAAGAGATGAAAAATTAAGCGAAGAAGAAGTTAATAAACTTATAGAAAACAACAGAATAGAAGTTAATAAATTACTTCCTGAATTTGGAAGGATATCAGGATTCACCATTCAAAAAGAAGAGTTTATAAAGAATCCTACTAAAAAAATCAAAAGATTCTTATACAAATAAAAATTATAAATAAAGGGTTTGATAAATATTTATCAAGCCTTTTATTTTGACTATTTTTTAAATCCCACCATGTTAGGCTTTTTAATTCTATTTGTCATTTCAATATCATTTTTATTTTTAATGTTAATCTGTTATTTTAGCTGCCCACCCAAGCGTTTTTTAATTTGCTGCTTTCACACCGCACGCAGAGCAAAGTTTTAAACTTATGATTAATTAAAAATAGTAATTTAAATAATAAATAAAAATTAGTTCACCGTGCGTTGATGATAATTTTAAAGCTAATCAAAATTTGGGCGGGTGCTGTAATTTATAATTAAGCAATAAATATAATAAAAGTAAAATTACTTATTTAAATTTTAAAGAATAAAGGG
>CASEHG010000344.1 GCA_949287565.1 uncultured Brachyspira sp. | reverse complement strand
AGGAGGGCATTATATGTCAAATAAAAAAACTAAAAAATTACAAAATTTACCGGTTATCTTGACCGAACATAAATTAGATGATGGAACAGTTGTAAAAGTTAATCCTACAGTTACAAGAATAGTATTATTTGATAGTGATAAACGCTAATTAATAATTAATATTACTAATAAAAATTGTTTTATATTTTATAAATGTTAGGTATTAGCAATTTTTATAAATTAAAAAAATTATCGTTTTTAAATATGTGTTTTTATCTGTGGCTATAATTGTTTCTGTATATATCTGTTTTATTGTTGCTAATACAAGCCCTGCCATTTTTACAAATGTCAGGCATTCGCAATTTTTATGAATTAATTAAAACATCATTCTCAAATATGTATTTCTCTCTATAATTATAATCTGTATTATAATCATCACTGTATATATCTGTTCTTACTTTCTTATTTTCTTTTATTAAACTTTGTACTTTGCTTAATAAAATTTTCTCATCACCGCTTTTATATAGTATAAGTATATCAAAATCATATTCATTTTTTATTGTATCATTTGTGTATAGCTTATCCATATAGACAGCGAAACCTATTGCATTCTTTTTATTTTTTTCATTTTGTGTATGGGCATTGAATTTCGCAAGAAGTTTATCGTATCTTCCGCCTGATAATACAGCATCATTGTTGCCTTTTATATATCCTTTAAAAATTATTCCGTTGTAATAACCTAATTTACTTTCTATTGAAAAGTCTAATAAAATTTTATCGAAGTTATCATAATTTTCAAATACAGCTGAAAGGCTTTTTAATTCATCGTATGCTTTTTGCATTTTATCATTTATTATTATGTGTTCTATTTTTTTTAATATTTCTCTATAGTTTCCGCATAAGTCTATTAATGATATTATATTATTTTTATATTTATCATCTATATTATTAGCTATTAATGTTTTTTCTAAATCATGTTTATTTTTGCTGTATATAAAATTGAGTATTTCTAATTTTTTATCTTCATCTAAATTAAGTTCATCTATCAAAGCGAACATAAAATCTATACTAGATATTTCTAATATATATTCATCATTTATAGATTTTAAACTATCTACTGCCATGCTTATAATTTCTAAATTTGAATATGTGCTTAGAGTTCCTATTATTTCCACTCCTACCTGCTGAATTTCTTCATATTCATTTGAAACGCTGTCTATTTTATAAATATCTTCTATATAATAAATTTTATTGGTGTAATTATTATTATCTTTCAAAACTTTTTTTACTATTGATAATGTAACGTCTGGTCTTAATGACTGCAAATTACCATTTAAATTCATAAATGTTAATATATGTTCTGTTTGAAGAAAATCTTTATAATTATTATATAAATTATAATCTTCAAATTTACTCAATTTAATTTTCTTGTATCCGTATTGCTCGTATATTTTTGTTAATTTAGAAACTATATTATTTTCACTCATAATTTTATTCTTCTCTATTATCTATTTTCATTTTGAATATATATTATAATCTAAAAAATAAAAATTACCATATAAAGTAATTAAAAGATTTATATTTTTAAGCATTAATTTGAAATAAGTATAAAAAAAGTATATTATTATTTATAAATTTAATTAAAGGTGTGTTAATGAAAACTGCAGAAGAATTAATAAAAAAATTAATGAAAAATCAAATGGATTATAATATATTTATAAAATTTAATTCAAAAACAGCTTTAGAAAAAACATCTCTTACTAATTTGATAAGAAAAGCTATAAGCAGCGGATATATAGAAAAAACAGCAGGTAATTTACTTCGTGTAACAAAAGAGGGCAGACAATATATTAATAAATTAGAAGGTAAAGAGGAAGCTCCTAAAACTGTAAAATCTGTAAGGGTTAATGTTGATCCTAAAGATGCTAAATCAGATTCTAAGATCATAGCTAAATCTTATAATATAAAATTAGATTTCAGCGAAGAGCTTTTAAAATTGGCGGAAGAAATTAATAATAAAGCTGATTTCACAAATATAGAAGATGACAGAGTTGATTTAAGAAATTTAAAAACAATAACTATAGATAGTGAAAGTTCAAAAGATTTGGACGATGCTTTTAGTATAGAAAAAACTGATAATTATAAAGTATATGTTCATATTTCTGATGTAAGCCATTTTATAGAGCTTGATTCTCCTTTGGATTTAGAGGCTAGAGCAAGAGGAAATTCTACTTATTTGATTGATACAGTTTATAATATGTTTCCTGAAGTTTTGTCTAATAATATAATTTCTTTAAATGAAAATGTTGATAGATTTGCTCTTACTTTTATTTTTGATATAAATAATGAAGGTGAAATATTATCTTCATCTGTATGTAAAAGCGTTATAAGATCCGACAGAAAATTATCTTATGATTATGCTGAGAAACTTATAAAAAAAGAAGAAAGCGATGAGGATTGGCTTTTAGAGCTTATTGATAATGGTTTAAATATAAAAAATATTTTGTATAAAAAAAGAAAAGAGGGTAGGGGAGTAGAGTTTGAAAATCAGGATATAAAAATACTTCTTAATGATGAAGGCATACCTATAGAGTTTTATGCAGAAGAAAAAAAAGAATCTATGGCTATAATAGAAGAATTAATGCTTCTTGCTAATAGTCAAATAGCTGAAAAATTATCAAGTTATGACGGAGTTATATTCCGCTATCATGGACTTCCTGATGAATACAGATTCAATAATTTTAAAATACTTGCACATACTAAAGGTTATAATTTAAAAGAAAATCCTGATAAAACTTATGATATAAAAGGATTTATTGATAATGTGAAAGGAAAACCAGAAGAAAATTTGCTTATACCTGTACTTCTTCGTTCTATGACTCCTTCATCTTACAGTATAGTTAATAAGAGTCATTTTGGTTTGGGACTTGATTATTATACTTATTTCACTTCGCCTATAAGAAGATATGCAGATTTACTCATTCATAGAATAGTTAAAGATACTATTTTATCTAATAAAGATGTAATAAATGAAAAGTTAAAAAATATATGTAAGGATTCTATTGAAAGTTTATCTTTGCTTGATAAAACTTCAAAGAAGGCTGAAAAATATCTTATTCAAATAAAAGCAGCAAGATATATGAAAGACAGATTGGGTGATGAATATTATGGAGTTATAAGTTCTATATCTCCAAAAGGTATTTATGTAGAGATAGAAGGTTTGGATATAGAAGGGTTTATAGAATCTATTTATATAGGTTCTAATTATAGATTTTATCAGGATATGCAAAGCGTTTATATAGATAAGATAAAGGCTTATGAATTAGGTGATAGAGTAAAAGTATTAGTTGCCAAATCTAATGTAGAAAATGGAAAGATATTTTTCTCATTGTAGGATTTTTAAATATTTTTATAATAAGCAGGGAATTAAAATCCCTGCTTATATTATTATTTTACTTTAAAATATTCTATTTCATTAATAATATCTTTACTCATATTTGATATTTCAGAACTAGAAGTGGAGTTTTGATTAGCCAAATTGGAGTTTTCCTGAGTAATATTATTTAATTCTTTTATAGCAATATTCATTTGGCTTATACCATCTTCTTCCTGCATTATAGACTGAGTTATATCCTGAAGTTCATTTTCCATTTCTTTTACCAAATCATTAATAGTATTTAATATAGAAGATGATTTATTTGCTGATTCACTTCCTATATCTATTCTCTTTACAGTCTCTTCTACAATTGCCGTAATATTTGT
>CASEHG010000343.1 GCA_949287565.1 uncultured Brachyspira sp. | reverse complement strand
TTCAGTTACATCAGTAAATCCATCTTCTTTTATATCAAATTGATACATTCTAACTTTATCTTCTGAAATTAAATCATCTTCATAATAATTATATTTTTTCATCAATTCTTTTTTTATATCTTCTTTATTGTTATTTAATTTGATCATATTATTTATATGCTGAATAATAGTATCACTATGAGTAGTTATCATTACATTAACACCAGAATTAATCAACTTTATAAAAAGCCTAGTTAATTGCTGCTGCAGCTGCGGATGCAAAGATATTTCAGGTTCTTCCATAAGTAATTTTCTTTTTATAAATCCATATTTCAAAAATAAATATAAAGGTGTTAATTCTGTTACAACCGCTGATGATAAATACATTTGAAATTCTAATTCTGTGTTATCAGGTTTATAATATATGTTTTTAGTTTCTTCATTTATCATTATCTTGCCAAAAATCATATTCTTTTCAATGAAATCTAACATTAAATATAATTTTTTTGTCATGTGTTCAATATCATTTTTTTGTTTAGATAATTCATCAAAATTGTCTAAAAAATCCATAATAGGTCTTGATAAATATTCATTATTTTTTTCAGCATACCTATCATATTTTGAAGCTCTTGCAGAAGCAGATATATCATTTCTTGATAATAAAAAACCAGTTCTTGATACAGGTAAAAATATTTCTCTTTTATTATCAAATAATGGTAAAATGTCATTATTAAAATAATTATTTATTATAAAATTAATTATTCCTATAATTATCCTATTGTAATTAATATCATCATTATCAAATTCAATTCCTATACCATATTTAACATTATTTTTTCTGTGTAAATATATACAAAACTCATTAATTTCTTTATTATCTTTAATATCTTTAGTTTTTTCATATACAAATTTTATTTTTCTAGTAAATTCTAATTTAATATTTTCTAATTTTATTTCATTATCAGAATTAAATATATAATTTATAACTTCATTGGAATGTTTATTCAAAAGCAAGTTAAATAATTCTATAAAAATCTCTATTTCTTCAGATGATAATTCAACTTCTTTATCAAAATCTAAATTGTTTATATAATTTTCTATAATAGATTTTAATCTTTTATATTCATCTAATTCTTCAATATTTTTTTCATTTTTGAATATTATATTGATTATTGTTGCTGTATATCTCATTAATCCATAAACTAAAGTCATTAAATAACTTTTTCCGCTGTTATTATCACCTATAAATAAAGTAAATGGAGATAATTCAATTTTAGCTTCTTTGATTTTTGCGAAATTTTTTACATGTAGAGTTGGATATTTAATATTTTCAGACATAATAACTTTTTACACATTTTAATAATTTTTTAAAAAATTTTATCATATAATACCGCTTTGTCAATAATTTGTATATAATAACAAATGCAAAAAATAACGGCTGCCTACCCTATTGGATAAACAACCGTCATCTTTATTTTATATTCTATCTTTAAGCTATTAACTTATTATAGAACAGGACTTTCATGCATAGCTTTGATTCTAGTCCATCTTCTGTCAACTTCTTTTTGGAAAGAGTCAAGTAAGTCTTGATGTTTAAGAAGGTGTTTAGTTTTACCCATCATTTTCAACCATTCAGTAACAGGTATTTTTTTATCATCAGCTATCATAGTAGTAATAGTAGTAACACCATGTTCAACTTCATATAATGGGAAGAAGCAGCAATCAACAGCAGCTTTAATAACATCTTTACCCATATCATCAGGAGATTTCCAGTTCAATGGACAAGCGATAAGAAGTTTAACAAAAGCAGTACCATGATGATTAGCATACCACTGAGCTTTAGCAGCTTTTTTGATCAAATCTAAAGGATAAGATTCACAGCCAGTAGCAACATAAGGTATATGACAACCAGCGAAGATTTGAGCAACATCTTTGTGGTTAAACTGTTTACCAACTTCAGCTTTACCAACGTTAGAAGTAGAAGTTCTATGTCCTATAGGAGTAGAGAATGATAATTGGTTACCAGTGTTCATGTATCCTTCATTATCATATTCTAATATAATCATTTTGTGATTTCTAATAGCAGCACCAATAGAAGGTCCCATACCTATATCATGACCACCGTCACCAGTAACCATTATGAAAGTAGGATCTTCAGGTCCTTGTATTTCTCCTCTTCTTTTTCTTTCATGATACATTTCAACAACACCAGAAAGAGTAGCAGCACCGTTTTGGAATAAGTTGTGAACATAAGTAGTTCTATAAGAGCTGTAAGGATAACCAGTAGTAACAACCATAGAACAACCAGTATGTACTAAAAGAACAACCTCACCTTCGATACCTTTCATGAAAGTATTGATACCAGAGAAGATACCACAACCGTTACAAGCACCATGACCTTGAGCATAACGATAAGCTTTACCAGTTAACTCTCTAAGAGGCGGAACTTTAACTTCAAGTTTATGAGTTTGTTCGTTCATAGTAACAGTAATACCAGATTTTTGGCTCTCTAAAGTAAGAGGTTCATGTATAGGTTTCATTTCAACACCAGCATGACCCATATATTGTTCTAAGTAAGCATGTTTTTCAACAGAACCAGGGTTAGCTAATTCTTTTAAACCTAATTCAAATAATTCTTTAGCTTTTTCAAGAGTAAATTCAGTACCGCCAAGACCGTAAACTCTGCTTACAATAGATGATTTGTTGTTAGGATCATTTTTAAGAGCAGCTCTGATTTCAGTAGACATATTACCGCCCATACCAGAGTATGAATCTTGTCTGTCACCTACTACAACAACTTTAACATTAGCTAATAATTTTTGTAATTCTTTTTCAGGGAAAGGACGAATTTGAGTGATAGCAAATGCACCTATTTTAAGGTTAGGATTAGCTTTTTTCATTTCGTCAACAGCTAAAGTACCAGTTTCATAAGCGGAACCGCAAAGCATTAAAGCAACTTCAGCACCTTCCATATTGTAAGTTTCTATAGGAGAGTATTTTCTTCCAGAAAGAGAAGCAAACTCTTCAAATACATCTAAGATAATAGCTCTAGAATCTTCTAAAGCTTGAGAAAGCTGTAATTTACTACCAGTTAACTCATCTTCATTCATGTAAGGTCCAATTGTAACAGGATTTTTTCCTGGTTCAACTGAAGTAACTTCAGGAGTATAAGTACCTAAGAAGTCTTGTACATCCTTATCATGTTTGAATAAGTGTATTTTTTTCTTCTGGTGAGAAGTAAAGAATCCGTCAGAAGAAACTATGATAGGAAGTTTAGCTCTTTCAGCAATTTTTAAAGCAAAGATATTGAAGTCATAAACCATCTGAGTAGTATGAGCCATAATGATGATCCAACCAGTGTTAAGAGCCATCATAATATCAGATTGGTCACATTTAATATCTAATGGACCAGAAACAGTTCTGTTTACAACGTTTAATACCATAGGGAATCTAGTACCTGATTGAACAGGTAATTGTTCCATAGCAAAAAGAAGACCGTTAGCAGAAGTAGCATTGAATACTCTACCGCCAGCAGTAGTAGCACCATAACAGATACCAGCAGCACCATGTTCACCGTCACCAGGGATCATACAAACAGTGTGTCTTCCATTAGCTTTCATTTCATCTAAGTACTCAGCAATTTGAGTAGATGGAGTGATTGGGTAATAACCCATTACGTGATAATTGATTTGAGCGGCTGCAATGGCTGCTAATTCATTACCACTTTCAAGTATGTTTTCTTGTTCAGCAAGATTATATTTGTTAGCCATTTATTCGCTCCTTATTATTTTTTATAACGTCTGTATGTAAGTTCATCAACATTACATTCTGCTTCTACTTCTATTCTTAAAGCTTGTTCTTCTTTAGGAAGCTGTTTAGGAGCATAAGGTCCTTTAGGGCAAGCTCTAACGCATTTTAAGCAGCCTTTACAATATTGATAATCAATACCCATCATATTCATAACATTTGTTTTAGAAGCATCTTTTCTATCAACACCTCTTTCCCAAACGATACAAAGGTCTGGACAAACAACTTCACAGTTAGCACAGTCTATACAGTTTTTAGGATTGAATACTGGGATATTACCTGTACGAGTAACTTGTAAATCTTTCAAAGTAGAGTTACCAGCAGCATTGATATAACCGCCTGTTAATTGGTTGTTTTTACCATATACAGGTTCTGGTTTTTTGTAAGGTATATATGGATATTTACCATCTGCAGGGAAATCTTTTACTACAGAGTCACTTCCGCCTCTTCTGAAAGCTTCAACGTTAGGTTCTACTAATTCAGGTTTTTTACCTGAGAATTGCTTTCTAATTTGCTCTTCAAATTTAGCAGAATCTATAAAGTCAAGCTGATTAACCATAGCACCCATAATGATAGTGTTAGCTGCTTGTGAAGGAAGTTTTAAATCATTAGCGATTTTAATAGCATCAACACAAACTACTTTACCACCATGTAATTTAGCAAAATCTCTTGCTTCATCAGGTGTTTTATTAGTATTAAAAATAACTATAGCATCTTCTTTAACACCAGCTAATGTCATAGGGTTTTTAAGAAGATTCATATGGAATACAGCCACAACATGAGGCTCTTCTACTGTAGAGTTTACTCTAACTTCTGTATCAGAAAATCTTACGAAAGATTTAACTGGTGAACCTTTCTTTTCTGAACCATAACTTGAGAATGCAGCACCATAGAAACCTTGAGTTAAAACACCTACTTCTGCAAGCATTTTACCAGCACTATTAGCACCCATTCCGCCTATACTTTCGAGACGAATCTCGAAAAAGCCTAAATCATTGACTTTTGGGAGTTTCACGATTTTTTTCTCCTTTATTTAATTAAAATGAGATTTTGGGAATAAACATTAAAAGTATACTACTTTTAAAATTAATATACTGTCAATGTTTATATATTGTACTATAAATAAGATAAAAGTCAAATTAATTGTCATTATTTTAATGCAGTATGTATATATTTTTATTAGAGAAATATACAATATAAACATACAGATTTTATATATATTTATAATAAAATTTGACATCTAATACTTTAGTTATTATACTATATAGTGGTGTTAATAGTTACTAGGATTTCATTAGTATAAAAATTGTTCATTTGAGAGTATATTTATATATTCTTACAATTTTTTATATCATAAGTTACTAGTATTTTAAAATCATCATTCTTATTTTTTTTATTAAATAAGTTGTTGGGGGTATATTCATGAAAAAGAGCTTTAATAGTTTAAGCATACAAATACCTATTGTAGTTAATATTTTTATTGCATTGCTCTTAATTATTTCTATATCTACATTGGTACAAATGTCTAAAAAAGCTATAGACAAAGCTTCTTATGATGGGTTTGGTACTACAATAAAAGGGTATTCTACTTTTTTTGATTCTTTAATTGAAAATCAGCTAATTTTATCAGATACCTATGCTTCTTTTACTTTCGTTATAAATTATATGCAAAACAGAAATCCTGAAGCTGAAAGTAATATGCTTACAGTATTAAAACTTATGGGGGCAAAAAACCCATATGTAAAAAGCCTATCTTTGATAGAAGCTGATGGAACTATATTAAATAATTCTGAAGATAATAATACCGATGTAGGTAAAAAAGTAGCTGATCTGTATCCGGATTTATGGAGAAGATATGATCCTGTAAAAAAACCTACTCTAGCTGATGCTATATATAAAGACTCTGACGGAAAATGGATTACAGCTATAGCTTCTCCGGTTAGGTCTAGAACTGATAATACTTATCTTGGCGGAATGCTTATTATATTAGATTGGCAGAAAGTTATAGATGAAATATCAATAACTGCAGGAGAGGTTCTTACTCATTGGATAAGATTATGGGTATTCAATAAAGACACTTTACTTGTAATGCATAATGTACCAAGTGAAGTTGGTAAATTAGCTCCTGTAGAAATAAAAACAATAGTTAATAATACTGAAGGAAAATTAGAATTCCAAAATGATGGTATGACTAAAGTTTGCTTGTATAATTCTCTTAGGGATCAGCCTTGGAAAGTTGGCTTTTCTATGCCTTTAAGTTTTATTGAACAGAAAAGTACAGAAATATTGAAGATGGGGATTATAATAGGAGTAGTAGGAATTGTACTAAGTTTTGTTATCGGATTCTTATATATTAAAAATCTTATAAGTCCTTTGAAAATACTTGTAGAAGAAGCTGAAGAAATGTCAAGAGGAGAATTCATACTTAGACAATTTAAATTTAAAAGAAATGAAATTGGTGATATAGCATATTCATTTAAAAACATGAGAGATGCTATGGCTAAAATTATTAATGAAGTTAATGCAACTTCAGAAAAAATTAATAATGCTGCTGCTAATCTTACTCAAGGAAGTGATGATTTATCAGCTAGAACAGATGCTCAGGCTTCCAGTCTTGAAGAAACTGCTTCTGCTATAGAAGAGATGGCTTCTACTATAAAATCTTCTGCTACCCACTCTGTAGAAGGAAATGATATGATGATAGCTTCTAAAAAGGCTGTAGAAAATGGTGCTAGTGTTATTGCTGAAACTACTAAAAACATAGAAGAAGTTTATGAATCTAGTGAAAAAATAAAAAGCATTACTAAGACAATAGAAGATATAGCATTCCAAACTAATATACTTGCACTTAACGCTTCAGTAGAGGCAGCAAGAGCAGGAGATCAAGGAAGAGGTTTTGCTGTTGTAGCTAGTGAGGTTAGAAACTTAGCACAAAACTCTCAATCATCTGCTAAAAACATAACATTGCTTATAGAAAACATTTATGAAAAAATTAATAGATCAGCTGAAACTGCTAGAGAATCACAATCTATATTCAATGATATACAATCCAAAATAGACGGCACTGCAAAGATAATGCAGGAGATAAGCACAACTGCCGTAGAACAGAAAACTGGTGTAGATCAGGTAAATATAGCTGTATCTAAAATAGATGGTATAACTCAGCAAAATGCAGCTTTAGTTGATGAAACTACAAACTATGCTAGAGAATTATTAGATCAGTCTGAAAACTTAAAAAATATTATGACATTCTTTAAAATGAATTAATATTTAATTTATTATCAGCTATGAAATTTTATTGACAAATTATCTTTACTTTTTGTACAATTTAAATTATCATAGCTGATAATTTTATTTTAGGATTATCTATGAAAAACTATATTAAAATTGTGATAACCTCTATCACATTCTTATTACTAACTTCTTTATTAAATGCTCAAGAAAAATATACAAATGCAATAATGCCTCCGCTTCCAAATGCATTCGATATGTTTATAGGAAGAGAAGGAAACAATGAACTTCCTCAATACATAAAACCTGATTATTTTAGAGATGACTATAAAAGAGAACTTCCAAATCCTAATGATACAAATTTAGGTTTCTTTCAAAAGTACCCTATAGAATTTCATTTAACTACTACTTTTTCTTATGCCGCTCATACAAATACTTTTAATTTGAGAGATACTTTTGCAACTATTGGTCAAACTTTTCATAATAACTATATACAATTTACAGGATTTATAACAGCATACGGATATTTTGATACACATAACCCAGATATACCGTATCCATACATAAAAGGAAATGCCGGACTTTATGATGGAGGTGTACAGGCTGTATTTATTGATAGAATATTAGTATCAGCTAGAGGCAGAGCAACTTTTGATATTAATACTACTACTTTCATGCTTATGCCTCACTATTATGATACAACATTAAACCCTGCCAATATTGATACTCCAGATTATTATATACCTCAAGTATTAAATGGTCCTGGTATAAGAGTTGGTTTTATAGGAAATCATTATGAGATAGCCTATTCTCAAGGAGATTTCAGACATAGTATACCTAAAGCATTTTTATTTAGATTTAATATACCTAATATTGAATTTAGATTCTTATATGAACATGAAAACAGAATGGATCCTCAGAACTATCATATAAGTTTATTCGAATCATTAGTTCAGGCTTCTGCAACATTTAGATTCCCTCTTATGAATGAAACTATTTGGCTTAATGCTATTGCTGAATATACTTGGAGAGAAAATGATGCTCATTATATACGTTTAGAACAAGGTTTTGAATGGTATATGTTAAACATTGCTTTGAGAGAAATGGTTCATATAAAAGATAAAAATGCCAAATTATATTTAGAATATGCTATATTTGGTAAATTTAAAGCAGGTCCTGCTGAATTTAATGTAGGTTTCCAAGGTTCTACAGACGGAAGATACTATATTGCCGGAAATGTTAAATTTTAATAACTTGTAGTATTTTATTGATAATATATAATATTACTTTATTAATTTAAGGAGGCTTACTATGAAAAAAATAATATACACGATATTAACTTTGTCCGTATTATCAATATATGCCTATGGAGGTTCTGTAGCATTAAGTGAAGTACCTAAAGCCGCTATAGCATTTGCTGATAAATATTTCACTGACTATTATTTGTACAGAGCTACTGAATTGGGTGGTTCTTATACTTTAATATTCAAAGGCGGACTTAAAATATATGTTAATATCAATGGAGAATGGAAAACTATAAGCGGAGGCGGAGAAGAAATATCCATAGCTTATATAGAAGATAAAGTTAGAAATGCCATCAAAAAAGAATTTCCTGATGAAAAAGTTATTAGCATAAAGAAAAACAGCAAAAATTATGACATAGAGTTCAAAAGCGGAAGAAAAATAGCTGTAGATCTTGAAGGCAATATCACTAAAAAAGGAAGATGGTAATTAAAAAAATATAAAATAAAAGTACAAGCATAAATATTATGTTTGTACTTTTTTAATTTTAACTACTATTATAATTTTATACTGCAAATAAAAATCAGATTTAATAATTCAAGATTTTGATAAACTAAACAATGAAAAAATTGGAGATAATGGGGCTTGAACCCACGACCCTCACAATGCCATTGTGATGCTCTCCCAAACTGAGCTATATCCCCTTAATAAGATTCAAGCATTCTAAATTATTTTTAAGTAAAAGTCAATCTAATTGTTTTATTTATTAATTATAAGTTTTAACATTTGCATACAAACTAATTTAAAATATTTTATAGCTTAAAGTGCATCAGCAGTTTTTTAATGAGTAATTTTATTTAATGAAAGTTGACAAAATAGTTAATATACTGTATATTAATTATATGACCAGCCTATATTAATAAAATAGTATAGGTAGATCCTGCGGTGGTTTACCAACGCAGGCTTTTTTATTTTTATGCAAAAAATATATGCTTATATTGACGGATTTAATTTATATCATAACTTAAAATCTTATATTAAGGATAACAATCTTGATAATGAATTAAAATGGCTTGATGTTAGAAAACTTGTAAGCTGTTTTATAGATGAAAAAATTCAAATTTTAGAAAAAGTGAATTTCTTTTCAGCAATACCTACTCACTGCAGTATATCTAAACAGGAAAAACATAAAAATTATTATAAAGCATTAAAAAGTGCAAATGTACATATAATCAACGGCAGATTTTCACAGAAGAAAAATACACATTTTAGATGTTTAAAATGTAATGAAACTAATTTTAATACAGAATGTCAATATTGCCATAATACAGATACAAATTATTTCGTAGCTCATGAAGAAAAAGAAACGGATGTTTCACTTGCCATAAATATAATTAGTGATGTTTTAACTGTTACAGACTTGAAAAAAATAATTTTAGTAAGTGCTGATACTGATTTTATTCCTGTTGTAAGATATATACTTGAAAATACTGACAAAAAAATTACTGTTCTTCTTCCTTTGGGGCATAATTATTCTAATGGTTTTAATAATATTAGAAATGAATATAAACCTAATAATAAAAGATTTGATATTAAGGTTATAAAACTTAATAATATATTAAATTCATTGCTTCCATATGAAATTGAATATGATAATCAAATATATAAAAATCCTTATAAAATTAATTAATACTTTTATATGGTTTTATTAATAATTAGTTTATAATTGGGGTATAATTTTTTAAGAGTTTTTTATGACTATACTAGACCTTAATGAAACAATATTATCACCAAAAAAAATTAGTGAATGTAAAACAGAAGAACAATTGATATTATATCTTAAATTAGATTTATTAAGTCAAGCTCTTAATAAAGGAAAATATTTGAAATATAATACTATAACTATTACAGACGAAGAAGAAAAAGATTATACTTTAAACATAAGAGCTATAAATAATGGTAATCTTGAAGATAAAATTTCAGTTCCTTTTTATTTAGAGAATATAATTTATCGTTTTAGTACAGAAAAAGAAAATAAATACGAACTAAATTATAATATTAACTTCGAAAATATTATAATTTCTTCTGGACTATGTATTAAAAATGTTAATTTTAATGGTTCTGTATATTTTCGTAATACTACTCTGCAATTAAATGTTGGATTTTATAATTCTAATTTTAATAAAATATTAGTATTTTCACATTCTAATTTTTATAAAATGCAACAATTAGAGTTTGATAATATTGAATTCAATAATATATTATTAGTTGGATATTGTGAATTTAAATGCAGAGTTGAAATTGAAAAATCGAAATTTAATGGAATTTCATATTTTATTAAAAATACATTCAATCATATTTCATTATTTAGACAATGTGAATTAAATAATATTATTGGTTTTTACATATCTAATTTTCAATCAAATTTAGAATTCATAAATACAACTATGAATACAATTATGTATTTTCGTGGTTCTACAATAAATAAATTATTATTTAATGAAATTAAATTTAATGATAATAATTCTATTCTATCAATAGATAATAATTTTATAGAAAACAATTATTATGATAGATTCTTTAATTATCTATTAGAATATGAGAAAAAAGAAATATTAAAAGATATAAATAAAAACAATAATGAAATAAATAAAATGAATTTTTATAATACAAGAATAACAGGAAAAGTTGATTTACAAAATATAGAAGTAAAAGAAGCAGATTTCAAAGGCTCTGTTATTAATGGAGGCTTAATCAATCCGGTTAATTTCAAAGTTCATAAATTTGCTAACCGTGAAAGTGCTTTATTTCTCAAACAACAGGCTTATGCTAGAAATAATGCTATCGACGCTTTACAATATAAGGCTCAGGAAGTAGAACTCCATAA
>CASEHG010000342.1 GCA_949287565.1 uncultured Brachyspira sp. | reverse complement strand
GTTTTGAATATTTTGAATGAAGTTAATAAAATTTTTATTTATTTTTACAATTATATATACATTAATAATAATTAAGCCTTTAACAGCTCAAACTAATTTTCAAGCTGGTCTTTATATAGGGGCAGATTTAAACGGACGCTTTAGCCCTTATATGGATGGAGGCGGAAAAATTATGCTGTTTTACAGATTTATTTCTGATGTTTTTCCTGGATATATTTGGGAAGGTATAAAAACAGATGTTGGTATAAGCGATCATATTAGTGCTGAAATGAATAGGCTTACAATATTTGTGAATAGCTCTATTTCTGAGTATTTTAATATAGATGCTAGAGTTTCTATGCTTAATTATTATCTTTCCTATGCTAAAAGAGGATTTGTAAATTTTAATAGTCCTCAAGATGAATTTGGTACTAATGGTATAGCCAAGGCTCCTAAAACTTCTAATTTATCATTTGAAGCTGAAGTAACGCCTACATTTAAAGTAAGTCTTTTTAGATCTTTATTTGAAGGCAGAGGATTGATTTTGCAGGCAGGGCTTACTTTTAAATATGTTTATAATATGTTTGGAAAGTATCATTTGGATTATGATTTGCTTTTAATCAGGGATCAGAATGATGTATCATATAAACTTGATTCTATGATTCTTTTTGATTTGCTTCCACTAACCGTTGGAATTAATTATATGCTTGCCTATATGAATAATACCAAGCAATTATGGCATTCAATAGGTGCTTATGCTCATTTTCAGTATGAGTTCATAAATAGAATATATACTGAAGTAAATTTGAGAATAGGGCAGTACTTAGGACATCCGGAATTTCCTGCCACTTTATATTTCGATATGAATGCTATGATTACATATAGAATAATATAAAATTATTTTCTTGAATTACAAACTTCTACAAACATATCAAATATATTCTGCATCTTTATTACTTTAGAACTCATTAATTCAGGATGCCATTGTACTCCCAAAATAAAAGAATCTTTTTTCTTGTATTCTATAGCTTCTATTATTCCATCTTTGGCTGTAGCTGTTACTCTAAAATCTTTAGCTAATTTATCAACACATTGGTGATGAAAACTATTTACTTCAGCTGTTTCTCCCAACATATCATAAATTATGCTGTCTTTTACTATTTGAATTTTATGTGTAGCTGTATGGTATTCTGCGGTTTGACTATGAAGTATATTAGTATTTCTTTGGCTTGGTATATCCTGTATTAAAGTGCCTCCGAAATAAACATTGATAACTTGTATTCCTCGGCATATACCAAATATCGGTTTATTCATTTCAACTGCATATTTCATTAATGTAAAATCGAATTCATCTCTCTCTGCTGAAATAGTTCCTATTTTTTCTATAGGTTCTTCATCAAATCTGAATGGATGAACATCAACTCCGCCTGTAATTATTATGCCGTCAACATTTTCAACCATTTTTTTGATAATTTCTTTATCTTCTGTAATCGGCATAATGAATGGTGCTCCTTGGGATCTTATAACAGAATCTACATAAGAGCGGTTGATAAATGCTTTTGGTATAGAATTATTTTCATATAGAATATTGCCAGATAAACCTATAACAGACATAAATATATCCTTTTTATTTAAATAAAAATTTGCATATATTTTACAAGTAAAATACTCGAATATAGTGAGAACATGCAGTCTTACCTTGATGAATTCAGATTTAATATGAAATATTACCGGGAAAAGCAGGGGATAACCCAGACACAACT
>CASEHG010000341.1 GCA_949287565.1 uncultured Brachyspira sp. | reverse complement strand
TAATTTAATATTGTATTATAATATAAAATCATTATAATGATGCCTTAGTAAAAAATTCTATTATATAAAGGAAAAGAATATGCAAAGTTTTATATATAATAATCCAACAAAGGTAATATTTGGAAAAGACGCTGAAGAAAATACAGCAAAAGAAATAAAAAACTTCGGCGGTAAAAGAGTATTTATAGTTTATGGTACTAAAAGCGTAAAAGAAAGCGGATTATTAGAAAAGATAGAAAATATAATAAAAAATGAAAATATAGAATATGAACTATTCGGAGGAGTAAGAGCTAATCCTACCCTATCACATGCCAGAGAGGGAGTAAAAAAAGCAATAGATTTCAAAGCAGATTTTATACTTGGAATAGGCGGAGGAAGTGCAATTGATACTGCAAAGGCTATAGCACATGGAGCAGCTAATCCTGATACTGATATATGGGAGTTTTGGACAAGAGAAAAAACTTTAGAAAAAAGCCTTCCTATAGGATGCATACTCACAATATCTGCTGCTGGAAGCGAGACAAGCAATTCTTCTGTACTTACAAATGAAGAAACTCTTGATAAAAGAGGATTTCCAACAGAATTTAATCGTCCTAAATTTGCTATAATGAATCCTTGCTTAACTTTTACATTACCTTATTATCAAGTAGCATGCGGAATAGTTGACATGCTTATGCATACATTTGACAGATATTTCGGCGACAGTGAAAACTCATTAAACGGCGATAACAATCAAACAACAGATGCAATTGCTGAAGCTGTTTTAAGAACAATTTTTAAAAATGGTTTAATAGCTATGAAAGATAAAAATAATTATGATGCTATGAGCGAGCTTATGTGGTGTGGAACTTTATCTCATAATACTTTAACAGGATTAGGACTTACTTTTGATTTTATAGTTCATAAATTCGGACATGAATTGAGTGCGAAATTCGATTGTGCACATGGAGCAAGCCTTTCTGTGATGTGGGGATCTTGGGCTAAATATTGTTTAAAAGACAAAAAAGAAAGATTCATTCAATACTCAAAAAATGTTTGGGGAATTGATGATGATACAGGACTCAAAGGAATAGAAAAAACTATAGAATATTTTAAACAAATAAATATGCCTACTAACTTTACAGAATTAGGAGTGGGAATACAAATCGAAGAAGTTTTACAGGATTTAACAAGAAGATGCATCAAAGATGGTAAGTTGGAGTTTAAACATTTCAGAGCTTTAAATAAAGAAGATGTTTATAATATTTTCAAAATGGCTAATGTTTAATAATTGAAAAAACATAATAAATATATTATACTATAAATGTTCTTTGACATATTTATGATTACAAAGATAAAAACTAATAGAGTACAATTTAAGAGTACTATGAAAGATAATCAGCCGTAACTATATCGGACTATATAAAATATTTAGCAATACGGTGCGGAATGCATTTGTGGCGAGCAATTAAACTCATTCCCAATTGTCAAAATACAAATTGACTTAGGGGACGAAAACGTACCTGAAATTGGAGCCGGAAAACTCCCTATAACATTTTTAAACTCATTCCCACTTACTGTATTTATTACAGTTTGAGGGACGAACAAGCCATACCGTTAGCCGGCTAAGCCTGACGCCTTAAAGAGTAAGTTTTTAAACTCATTCCCCGCGTAAGCGTCCGTAAGGAAGGAGCAAAGTGCAGTACACCCGTGCTGTGCAGAAACCAAGTAGGCACTTCGCTACACTTGTTTGCACGCTGTGCTCCCGTTGGTCGCAGGGACGAAAACCTTGTTTTGATAATTATATCGCCACTTTCAACGCTCACATCGTTTTTTAACTTATTCCCCATTGTCAAAATACAAATTGACTTAGGGGACGGAAATCTCTCACCTACTGCTAGTAGAACTCTATACACTCGAACAAAATCTAAAAGGTTATTCTTTGTTTGACTACATATGATGAGGAAAAATGAAGGGTAATCAGCCGCACATATAGAGGACTATATAAAATATTTAGCAATACGGTGCGGAATGCATTTGCGGCGAGCAATTAAACTCATTCCCCGCTGTCAAAATATAAATTGACTTAGGGGACGAAAACGCTTTAGCTACTGCACCTTTAATAAAGTTACCTATAGATTTAAGGTTTTTAAACTCATTCCGCACGACATATAAAATGTTATTCTTTGTTTGAGTACATATGATGAAAAAAATGAAGTGTAATCAGCCGCACCTAAGCGGACTATCGTAAAATATTAAGCAATATGGTGTGGAATGCATTTGTGGCGAGCAATTAAACTCATTC
>CASEHG010000340.1 GCA_949287565.1 uncultured Brachyspira sp. | reverse complement strand
GTATTTAAAAAAGGTATATTATTTGATATTATACTTGGGGCTTTCCTTATAATAGTAGTATTGGTTTTTAGAAATAAACTAGGAATATTATTCGGAGCATCTATAGAAACTAATGCTATAATAAGTTTAGGTCTTCCTATAATATCAGCTGCATTTATACTTCAGCCTATAGTAAGGCTTGGAACTGCATATTTTTATTCATCAGGAGAAAGTAAATATTCTACGCTTTTAACATATATAGATCCTTTACTTGTAAGTCCTTTATGTATATTGATACTTCCTTTATTTTTAAAACTTAATGGTGTATGGTTTGCTGTACCTGCATCACAGTTAATATTAGCTATTTTGTTTTTATTTATATTTTATAATACAAATTTAAAGAATGATAATTTAATCAATAAAGCAGTTTATCAAAATGAATAGTTAGTATAAAAAATATAGGCTTTAAATAATAATCAATATTTTATTATTTAAAGTCTATAATTATATTCTTTTAATATATACCTAAACAACTACATTTTGTCAATTTTAGTTTTTTTAATTTTATTGTTTGTGGGGACTAGCCCCTCCGTTCTGCGTACTTAGTAACACCCTAACTTCTTTTGCGACCGAAGGAAGTGCCTGTGGTATTGCCACATACGTAGTACGCCTGCGGCGAAAGGCTATATTTGACGAAGTCCGCCTGTGGCGTGCTGCGGGAAAAAGAACAACAAAAAAATTGACAAACTTAAAAATTTTCAGTATATAACTTAAAAAATATAGGCTTTAAATAATAATCAATATTATATTATTTAAAGCCTATAATTATATTCTTAATTTATTGTTTTAGAAAATTATTGAAGATATGAGCATAGAAATAAGTTTAATTATTATCAATGCAGCTAAGGCAAATATAGCTGAAGTTAATATTAATTTATTAGCTTTTTCTATATGATTAGGATTTAAATCTTCCAAATATTCACCTATCAATGGTCTGTCATATATTTCACCATCTTTTATATATTCTCCGCCAAGTTCTATATTCATAGCACCGGCAATGCCTGATTCTAATCTTGCTTTATTATTTTTACCGTCTTTTTTCAAAACAGCAAATGCATTTTTATATTCATATTTAAAGAATATAGATGTAATAATACAAATCAAAGCAGTAAAGAATGAAGGTATTATATTTAATATATAGCATAATTTAATATTGAGTATTCCAAATACATCATCGCTTTTATTTTCATCTATATATATTGTATCAGAAGAACTTTCAGAAAGTACGTATATAACTTTATAAGCTATACAAAGAGGAGCACCCCCTAATAATAAAAATATAGCCGGATATATATAATCTTCAGCTATGCTTATAATTGTATATTCTATTGTATTTTTGATTATTTGTTCATCTTCAATATCATCAGTATCCACTTCAGCATTTTCTTTCAAAAGAGATTTAGCTTTTTTAATATCATTTATTATCATGCTATGGTATATATAAGAGCTTATTTCCAAAGGCTTCCTAATACCCAATGTTATATAACATAAAGCAAGTTCTATTATTAATCCTAATATAAAATGTACTTTATACAAAAACATTAAAAGAAAGAAAGGAATTAAAAAACCTATAGCTATAAGTATCAAAGATGATAATATTCCTAATATATAGGATAATATTTTATTGTTAGGATTTCCTTTTTTTCTAAATAAATCTTCAGCTATGAAATGAAGTCTTGATACAAAGACAAAAGGATCAAATTTAATATTCTTTATAAATATATTTAAAAGAAAAGATATAGGAAGTATTAATAATATTTTCATGTTATTTATTCCAATAAAAGTTATTACTAATAATCATCGTAAAATTATAACTTTTCTATAATATTTATATTATTTTTATCGTCTATTTCTGCATAATATCCGCATCCGTTTTGTAATAGATAATCATAAAAATCTAATTTTTGTTTATCATATCTGCTGAATATTGACATAATGACGCCTCCATGGGTAACAACTGCGGTATAATCTAAATTATTTTTTTTCATATCTTCTATTATATAAAAGTAAGCATTTTCTGTTCTTCCAAAGAAATGTTCAGAAGTTTCCCCATTTGGTACATTGCTTTTCCAATTAGTTCTAAAGAATTCTTTATAATAAGGATTATTTTTTAATTCATCATGATTCTTACCTTCAAAATCTCCGAAACATCTTTCTTTTAGATTATCTATGACTTCTTTATTCATATCATTGAAATATATATTAGCTGTTTCTAAACACCTTTTCATAGGGCTGCAATATAATTTTTGAACGGGTTTATATTTTTCTACTATATTTTTTTTATTAATTAATACTTCTTTACCAGATTCAGACAATGGAGCATCGGTAGAACCAAGCCATCTTCCTTCAGCATTTAATTGAGTTTGACCATGGCGTATAAATTGTATTTTCATGTGATACTCCGACTATAATATTTTATTT
>CASEHG010000339.1 GCA_949287565.1 uncultured Brachyspira sp. | reverse complement strand
GAAAAAGATTTACAAATAACAAATCATGATTTTTTAATATATAGAGATTCAAACAATGATGTTAAAGTTAGTGTAATGTTAATAAATAATGATATATGGCTAACTCAAAATTTAATCGCAGAATTATTTGGTGTGGGAAGAAGTACAATAACTGAACACATCAATAATATATTAAATAGTGGTGAACTTACCGAAAATAACACCGTCGGAAAAACCGACGTTGATTATTCTAAAAAACCTGTAAAGATATATAATTTAGATATGATTATTGCAGTTGGATATCGTGTTAATTCAAAGAAGGCAACAAATTTTAGAATTTGGGCAACAAAAGTTTTAAGAGAATATATGATTAAAGGGTTTGTTATGGATGATGAAAGATTAAAAAATCCGAAGTTTATTTTTGGTGAAGATTATTTTGATGAAATGTTAGAACGTATTAGAAATATTCGTTCTAGTGAAAGAAGATTTTATCAAAAAATCACTGATATATATTCTTTATGTAGCATCGATTATGACAAAGATTCGGAAATTACAAAAGAATTTTTTAAAACAGTTCAGAATAAGTTGCACTATGCAATTACTGGTCAAACAGCTGCAGAAATTATATATAATAGGGTAGATGCTGAAAAAGAACATATGGGACTTACAAATTGGAAAAATTCACCTGATGGTCCAATTTATAGGTATGATGTTGATATTGCAAAAAACTATTTAAACGAAAAAGAATTGATAGATTTAAATAGGATTGTCACTATGTATTTAGATTATGCAGAATTACAAGCTGAAAATCATAATGCAATGACTATGAAAGATTGGATAGAAAAATTAAATGTATTCTTACAATTTAATGGAAAAGAAATTCTTCATAATGCTGGGAAAATATCTGCTAAGGTCGCACAAGAATTAGCATACAGAGAATATGATAAGTTTAAAGTTAAACAAGATAAATTATATAAATCAGATTTTGATTTATTATTAGAAGAAATCGATAAATAGTAAGTTGTGGGGGAGTTGTAAGTAGTTGAAGAAAAAATTAAAAATTTTAGCAATTTTTTTAATATTAGTAATTTTATTATATTTTATATTTAATTTTATTAGTGGAATTATATATAAAAATAAAATGAAAGAAATCAGTAAATTTAGTTCTAGTGAAATGATAGATTACACTTTAAAGAACAACAAAAATACAATTATTTCTATAGCAGTTTATGATGAAAATGGGATAACTTATAATATATATGGTGGAGAATATAATTTGAATTATGACTATGAAATAGGTTCAGCTACAAAAACTTTTACAGCAATGTTGATTTCTAGGGCAGTAGAAGAAGGAAAAATAAATTTAGATGATAATATTTCTAATTATCTAGAACTTGAAAATAGGTACTATCCAACTATAAAACGAATAATTACTCACACATCAGGATTTAAACCATATTACTTAAGTTTTCAAAAAATAAAAAATTATTTTTCTGGTGGAAATGATTTTTATAACATTTCAAAGGAACAATTATTAAAAGAATTAAATAAAACAAAGTTAGAAGATAAAGATTATGATTTTAATTATTCCAACTTTGGAATATCAACATTAGGATTAATATTAGAAAAAGTATATTACAAAGATTATAATGAATTGCAAGAAGAATACTTTAAAGAGCTAGATATGAATAACACCTCTGTTGCAATAGGAAAAGGTAATTTAAGAGGATATTGGAAATGGAATGAAGATGATGGATATATTCCAACTGGAGCAATTATTTCTAATATTGAAGATATGTCAAAATATTTAGAAACTTTAATCACATCAGATGAAAGTTATATTATAAAAACTCAAGAACCACTAACTGATGTAAGAGCAGTTAACGATATTTATAATATTTTTGATATAAATGTTGATAAAGTAGGAATGACTTGGATGATAGACAATAAAAATGATATTATTTGGCATAATGGCTCAACAACTAATTTTAATAGTTATATCGGATACAACAAAGAAAAGAAAGTTGGAGTTGTTGTATTATCAAATTTATCTCCTAAAAGTGATGTTAATATGACTTTCATAGGAAATAAGATATTGCACGAAATGTTAGATAAATAAAAAATAACAATAGTGGCCAATTACAATATGTGTAGCAGATAGTTAGTTGCTAATTATCTGCTTTTATAGTATTATAGATATATGAAAATAGTTATTTATGGAGGAGGTAAAAGTGAAAATTGCAAAGATTATATTATCAATAGTTACAATGCTATTTGCATTACTAGGATTATTAAAAGTTATATCTTTTGATATTGCAAATCCAATAATGTTTTTAGCATTAGCTACTTTATT
>CASEHG010000338.1 GCA_949287565.1 uncultured Brachyspira sp. | reverse complement strand
ATATTATTTTTTCAAGATGATTTACAAATTAAAATTTTATTTATTTTGAAGTTCTTTAATCTTATTTTTTATATCAACAACTATTTCCTCAACAGAAGTTTTATTAAGAAAGTCTATTTTTTTACCATAATTGTCTAATAATGCTTTTTCATCTTCTGTTTTAACCGCCTTAGCAGATATTATTCTCTTAAGCATATACATCATCAATGCATGATGAAGTTTTAATTTATCAAAATCTATGCTTCCTCTTAAAAAATAAAATTTCATGTTTTCTTTTTCATCAGAATGGAAATTTTTATTAACATAATCATTATATAATTCTTTATCTTCAGGATTTCCAAGACCTACTATCACACAGTATAAATTTTTTCTGCCTTTTAATTTCTTATAGAACTTTTTTATGCCTTTAGCTGATGAAAGTTTACCTGCATACAAAGCACCTGCAAAAACTATAAAGTCATAAGTATCTAAATTTTGAAAAGTTACATTATCTATGCCATAAAGATCACCATGAAGTTTATCGGCTATCCATTTAGCATAAGTTCTTGTAGTTCCGTATTTACTTTTATAAAGCACAGCAATTTTATTTGACATAAACTAATCCTATAAAAAATTAATTATACCCAAACAATTATATTTTGTCAAAATAAATTTTTTTAAATTTAAAATATTTGCAGGGCTTTGCCCCGCACCCCAGTTCTTTTATTGGTATAAAAGAACCAAAACAACTGCATTTTGAGCTAAAACTAATGTATTATACCATATTTAATACATATTCTTAAAATATAAAGTTATAGCAATTGCATTTTTCACTCTGTATGCTGCACCTTTATGTATGGCAGCAACTTTGGCGAAGTCCGCAGAGCGTGTATGTCAAAAAAGTTAACAATAAAAATTGACAAAACGTATTTATTTCAGTAGTGTAATATTATTATATTATAATAAAAATAAAAGACTTTGTCAAAAACTCTTTTTTATATTAAAGATTAACAGCATAAGATAATACGCCATTAACCATCTCTTCCCTAACCTTTCCGCTTTCAACTAATTTCTTTAATAATTCATTTACTCTGCTCTCATCTTCATTGAAACTAATAGCAATCATATGAACTGTATCAGGCTGTCTTATTAAAAAATTTATTATATCTTCTTCAGTGATTTTTTTAGTATTTCCTTTTGCCTTATCAGATACGCTTGGCACATCTATTTCAATACTGCAGTTCGCTTCAAAATATTTCTTTGCCTTTTCCATTTCTTCATCATTCAATGCTTTAGCTTTTTCGTTTGAAGTTCTTCTTGTAGCTGTAACAAGCTGTACTCTGTCAGGTTTTATTTTGTTTACTATTTTTATTATATCATCAAGTTCTTCTTTACTGTCATTTATATCTTTAAGCAAAAATACTTCAAGCCAATACTCGCCTTTAAAAACTCTTCTAAACTCTATAAGTCCATTAACCATTTTATCAAAATCAATTTCTTTATTAGGCTGATCTATAAGTTTAAAAGTATCTATATTACCAGCATCAAGCGAAGGTATAACTAAATCAGCAATAAGCAAATCAGAACGCATTTCCTGTTTATATAGTAAAGATCCATTTGTTATAATGCATACAGGAATATCAGTTATTTGTTTTATTTCATAAATTAACTTTTTTAAATCTTTATATAGTGTAGGCTCACCTGAACCAGCAAATGTTATATAATCAATGTTTTTATTATTAAGCAAAGCCTCTTTTAATTCATATATTATTTCATCAACAGAATAATAATTAGCAAGATTAGTTTTAGTATTTTCTTCAGAACCTAATTGACAATATATACAATTATAACTGCAAGTCTTATGAGGTATAACATCTATTCCCAAAGAATTACCTAACCTTTTTGAAACTACAGGCCCGAATACTCTTTTTGTTTTTAACTTTGATTTATTTTTATTTTGATTGAGAAGTAAAGGCTCTTTAGTTTCTTTTTTAGTGTTATCATATCTTTCTTCATTTGCTTTATAAAATGCATTTGTTACTTTATCAAGAAGTTCACCGTCTAAACTGAATACGGATAAAGCAAATATTTCAGGCTCTTCATAATGAGTTTCTTTATTATTTTTATATTCTTTTTTTACCGCTTTTTCTATAGCCTTTACTTTTTCTTTTATCTCATCTTTTTCAAGCATATCAGTTTTATTTAGTACGATAATAGACTTTTTCTTTATTAATTCTTTACTATACTGCTTCAATTCATTTCTAAGTTTTTTATAAGTATCAGCTACATCTTCATCAGTTAAATCTATAACAAAACATAAAGCGCCTGTTCTTTCTATATGTCTTAAAAAAGTAAGTCCAAGTCCGGCACCTTCGCTAGCACCTTCTATGATTCCCGGAATATCAGCAATAACAAAACTTCTCTCATAATCTAAATAACAAACTCCCAAATTTGGAGTAAGTGTAGTAAATGGATATGATGCAATTTTTGGATTAGCTCTTGTAAGTCTTGCAAGCAAACTAGATTTACCGGCATTAGGCATACCAACAAGTCCAATATCTGCAATAAGTTTTACTTCTAATCTTATATTTAATTTCTCACCTTCCAAACCATGCTGTGCATAGTCCGGTGCCTGATTAGTAGCTGTAGCATAGAATTTATTTCCTTTTCCGCCTTTTCCGCCTCTAGCAACAGTATAGCTTTGTCCGTCCTCTAGTAAATCAGCTAATATATTATTTGTATCTTCATCATAAACAACTGTACCAATAGGAACTCTTATAACAACATCATCGCCCCTTTTACCGTTGCTTAATCTAGCTCTTCCGGGTTCTCCGTCTCTAGCTCTGAATCTTTTTCTGCTTTTTATTTTACCGAAACTATTTATTCTTGCATCCACTCTAATAATAACATCTCCGCCATCTCCGCCGTTTCCTCCGTCAGGGCCTCCCATAGGTACATGAGCTTCTCTTCTGAAACTTACGCTTCCAGCTCCTCCATGTCCTGCTTCTATCTCAAAACTTACTACATCTATAAATTGATCCATTTTATTATTACCTTGCTAATTAATTATTTTTGATTTATTGAATATTAATTATATTATAAAAACATATTTTATCAATGCTATAAACTAGAAATATATGAATGCATTTTATTATAAAATTTTAAATTTATTTAACTTTTAAATCAAACTTTTTAAAATCTGCAAAAGTGCAAATAAAAAATTCATTAAAAATAGATTTATTAACTAAATTATTATCTTAATTTGATTATGATATCAACTCTTCTATTTTTTCTTCTTCCGTCTGCTGTATCATTGGAAGCTATAGGTTCATCATCAGCAAAACCTTTATATGATAATTTATCATGATCAAGATTAGGGAGCATATAATCTGCAACGGATTTTGCTCTTTTTTCTGACAATTGCTGATTATATTCTTTTTGTCCTGTATTATCAGTATGTCCTTCCACTATGATTTCTCTGTCAGGATAAGTTTCTTTGATTGCTTTAATAACATTATCTATAGTAGTTTTTGCTTCCGGTTTTAAAGTATAAGAATCTGTATCAAAAAGAATCTCTCCAAGTCTTAATACCAAACCTTCAGGTACTGTATCTATAGTAACATTATCATCATTATAAAGATTATCTTCAAGTTTTTTTCTATTATACTCTTCTTCTTCTCTTGTAATAGTATCATATATTTTATATGTACTTATAATATTCATCTTATACTGCAAACTAGCATATGATAATTCTCTGCCATAACCAAATAGTATTTGATATCTTTCCTGCTGAGATACGGGAATATTTTTTTCCATATCCCAAAGGAATGTACCATAATTAAAACCATATATTCTTTCAGGATAACCTTTTCTTGAAAGTCCTGCCTGAAGCAAATCTTTATCTGTCATAATATGATATTGTATAACAGCATTTCTGCTTCCATCATTATTAGTTTCAACATTTGCAAATAAATAGTCTGAAGATAATGCCATTGTCAAATTAGGAGCATTATTTACTTTGACAATTTCTATAGACTCTCTATTCCATGATTCAGTAAGTTTTACTTCATTGTCAGGAAAAGTAGGTACATGTCTTACATTAGGCATAAAATAATTATAAGGAACTTCAAATTTACCATTAGTATGAATAATAAAATCGCTTGTATATTCTTCATCAAGATGAAAAACTTTATCGCCTTTCATCATTCTAAAAATCTTGAATACTCCGCTTACTCTATATCCGCCTTTTGGAGCTATGGCAATAACAGTCAAATCAACAATATTTCTTTCTTTGTATGTGCTTGTTAATATACCATTTTCATAATATTCTACATCAGCAGTTTTTACTGATTCTATTCTTTTTCCCTTTTCTAAATTCCAATAGAATTTATGACTTATTTCACAATTTAAAATACTAACAATGAAAATAGAAAATATAAAAACAAATAAACTAATTCTCTTCATAAGATAAATATTTAATAAAATTATTTTTTATTTTTTTATTTTAGCACTTTCTTTTTTTAACTCTTTCAATCTTCTCTTTTCTTCTTTTATTCTCTCTTTCTCCGCTTTACGTTCTAATTTAATCTTTCTTCTATCTATAACTTTTGTCTTACTCTTCTCTTTTTCTATATCTTCTTCTGTTTTCTCTGTCTTGAAAGATATTACTAATTTATATAACTGTAAGAAAATATATTGTAATTCTTTAATTCTTTTATCCATTATCTCCATATTATTACTGCTTGTACTGGATAAATTAGATACATTTTCTATAGAATTTACTAGCTCTTTCATCTCTGTTTCTGCTGTATTTACTACATTAACTACATCTTCTGCTAACTTATCTACACTAGAGATATTCTGACTAACCGCTGAACTCATCTGCATTTGTTTAAGAGATAATTCCTGTACATCTTCTGTAATATTATTTAAGTTGCTAATATTCATTAATATCTCACGTCTGCCTATATCTAACTCGTCATTCGCTCCGGATATTGTTGATATTAAATCTGCTAAAGTATTAGAACCTTCTAATATCTTTTCCATTGACTCTGAACTCTTAAATGCTAAAGATACTGTATGATCTATTGCCTGAGTTGTTTCTTCAATTATCTCATTAATGATTTTAGAGTTCTCTCCTGTATCTTCTGCTAATTTTCTTATCTTATCTGCTACTACTGTAAAACCTCTACCATGCTCTCCGGCATGTGCTGCCTCTATTGCTGCGTTCATTGCTAAAAGGTTTGTCTGCTCTGCTATATTATGTATTACCTGTGTAATATTAGTTATCTGTTTAGAATACTCTTTAATGCTCTGTATAGAATCTACTACAGACTCACCTATATTACTTCCTTCCTGTGCTTCTGTATATAGAATCTTAGCATAGTCATTTGCTTTAGTAGCTCCATGGCTTACTGTTACAATATTAGCCATCATCTGCTGTACTGAACTACTAGTTTTACTTACTGCCTCTGACTGCTGCTTCATCTTATTATTAATATCATTAATATTTTCTAATAATAATTGTACTGTTTCATTAACCGCTGTAAATCTTGTACGCTGCATAAAACTTACTCTAGCAGCATTCGCTGATGACTCTGCTATCTTATTAGAATTAACCAGCTCGGTTTCAAACTCTTTATAAATTGTATTAAAATCGCTTATACTTATACTAATAGAGGCTCTCATGTTCTGAATGTTACCTGTCAAAGTATAAGCATTGTTTTTTACGCTTACTATAATATTTTTTACTTTATCTAAGAACTTATTAAAAGAATGTACTAATTCACCTGATTCATTATTACTAATGATTGGAAGTCTGATTGTTAAATCTCCTTCTCCTTCACTCAAAGACTCTGATACATTCTTAGCAAATACTAAAGTTT
>CASEHG010000337.1 GCA_949287565.1 uncultured Brachyspira sp. | reverse complement strand
TCAATTATTTAATCAATGTTGATAACTTGTTGATAATGTTAATAAATTTAAATAAAAAATACTGTATAAATTTCAATATAAAATTTAGTATATGAATTCTAATTATAAATTCAAATTTTGAATTCATATTCTATAATTAGCATTTTTAATAATTATATGTTATAATAATCTAAAATATTATGTTTATTCTGGATAGTACTATGAAACAGAATTTTTATATTAATAGTAAGTTAAAAGATCTAATTTCAAATATAATTTATGATGTTCAAAATTATAATAGCATAATAACTAAGTATATAGATTTAGAAAGATGTGCCAATAATTACTGTAGTGAATCAAGAGCAACAATAGTAAGACAGTCTTTTTTAATAAACAGAACTATGGAAGCTTTAAATGATTTTAACGATATAAATTCTGATTCTTTTAAACTTAATATGAATTTTGAAAATATATCAGCTATTATAAATGAAGCTTTGGATAGCGTATTTGATTTATTTAAATCTAAAAGAACTAAAATAACATTAGATAATAAAATATTAACAGAATGCATAGTTTTAATGGATAGAGATAAAATAAAAAGAAGTATACTTAATATATTTTCTTTTATTTATAATATAATAAAAATAAATACAACAATGAATATAAAATATAGTTTAATAAATTATGATGATGATAAAGAATTTTTATTAATGAACGGAGTTGATAACATAAGCGAAAAAGATGAGAAAATACTTGATTTAAACGAGGAATGCATATATATATCTATAACTTTTGAATGTGATAATATACCTGATAATATAAAAGGAATGCTATTTAAAACTCCTTTAATATCTTATGATAATTTCAATTTTAATAATCTATATTTATATACAGCCTATAGAATAATAAAAGAACATTATGGTAATATATGGCTAGAATCTTCAAAAAATGAACAAAGGATTAATATAATATTTCCAGCTAAGAATAAGTTATGAATTATGTATTAGGATATATTCTTTTAATTGCCTATTTATTTGCTTTTATAATAGGTTTTTCCACAATACTTTTTTCTATTATATATTATATAATAGAGAGAGTTGCATGGCTTAAATATTATATAATATTTTTATTTACTTTTGCTTTTCTTCTTTTGATAAGGGCTATAAAACTTTTAAGCTTTTTAACAGTCCCGTATTTCATGTCTAATAATATTTTTAATACTTTATATTTCTTTAGCTTCTCTATAGCAATGTCATTGATGCTTTATTTTATACCAGCATTTTTATATAGATTTTTAAATATAAAGTGGACTTTCAAACAAAATATAGCTTATATTACAATATCTATAATTCATTTTATTTTAGGCATATTGGGAATATTAATAAAATTTGATATGTATATAATAAGCAGTATTATTTTCTATATCTCTATAATGGTAATATTTATGATAGGAGCTGTTAATTATAAGAATATAGAAGATAAAACAATGAAATTAATAGTAAAGATTTTAGGGCTTATAACTATAATAATATATCCAGTACTTATATATCAGCTTATAATTTACAGAATGGAAGCAGCAGATATAGGCTCTATGGATATAACATTAGTACTATTCTATATATGGTGGAATCTAGTAATGCTAGGTTATTTATCTTGGTATTTCATTAATATAGTTAATAATAAAATATCCAATTCTAATAATATAAAGAATGAAAACATTATAAAAGATAATGTAAAAACAGAAAATGAATCTTCAAAAGAAATAGAGGTAAACTTAACTAGAAGAGAAAAAGAAATATTATCATATCTTCTTGATGGTAAAACTAATAAGGAAGTATCTTTAATACTTAGTATATCGCTTAATACAGTAAATAATCATGTTGCTAATATATATGAAAAATCAGGCGTGAAAAATAGGGTGGAATTGGTTAATAAGTTTTCTAAGAATTGATTATGTATATAATTACTTGCTTATGATAACTACTTTTTTAAAAATAGTAAGTTTTTATTCTTACTATTTTTAAGATTAGAATTTTAAATAACTAAATTTATAACAGAGTCATATTATTCTATAGGCATAGAATCTATTATAGAATTAGCCAAAGAGTTTAGAACCTCTTCTCTTAGGGCACCATCTTGCATATATAATTCTAATCTTTTTTTAGCTTCGGCTATCTTTTCTTCTCTTACATCAGGAGCTTCTTTAATAATGTTTACTAATTTTTCATTTTGCAAAGCTAATCTTGATTCATTAGAAATCTCTATTCTATCTGAACCCATTTTAGAAACTTTTTCATTATACTTAATGTTAGATTTTTGTTGTATATTTGATGTGCCACCTATTTTATCAATTGTCATAGTCTGACTCCTTACATGAATTATTTTCGGCATTAGCCTCGCATACTTTAGATTTTCTATTATCAATTATAATACAAAATTCACCTTTAGTTAGTATACTACCATCTGTAAAAAAATCAAGGATATTTTTAGCCTCTGATCTTATTATTTGCTCGAACTGTTTAGTTATTTCTCTTCCGATAACAATATCCGTTTTTTCTCCAAATATGTTAACAATATCTTCTATGCATTCTTTTACTCTGTATACAGATTCATATATTACTATTATTGTTTTTTGATTATTATATAATTCTTTTAATTGATTTCTTCTCTTACCAGATTTATTAGAAAGAAATCCAACGAATAAAGTATTGCCGGAAATTCCAGAAACAGAGAGTAGGGAAGTGAATGCAGATATTCCGCCTACAGGTACTATTTTTATATTTTTCTCTATTGCCAATTTTATGATGCTAACTCCTGGATCGCTTATACAAGGTGTGCCTGCATCGCTTACTATAGCAGCAGAGTTTCCATTTAATATTTCATTTATATATTCATTGATTCTATATTCAGATGAATGGCTATGATAAGAAAATAGTTTATTTTTTATATTATAAAAGTTAAGAAGTTTCAAAGCAACTCTAGTATCTTCAGCCAATATAAAATCAACATTTCTAAGTATTTTTAAAGCTCTTATAGTGATATCTTCCATATTTCCTATAGGAGTAGCAACGACATATATAACTCCATTTTCAACAGCATTTTTATTATTATCATTACTTGTTATTTCTTCTATGAACTCTTCATCAGTTTTAAAATCATTATTATTGATGATTTCTTTATTATTCTTTTTAATAGTAATTCTCCTGTATTTATTTATTTTTATTATATACTAAAGTTTTCATTAATACAATAATGCTGAATCAAAAATGTTTCACATGAAACATTTTTAGACTAGTATATTCAATGGTTATTAAATACATACAATATATATTTGTAAAGTTATGAGTTTTTTCTAAATACTAAAATTATTTAATATTTTTGCACTTGCTTAAGTAAATTATTAAAATACTAATGTTTTCACGTGAAACTTAAAATATTAGACTTGTTTCAAAACTAATATATTAATAATCATTATTGATTAGAATAATTCTAATTTTTTGTTCTTTTTTCCGCCGAAAAATGTACTATTATAATAATCAACTATAATTAATAATTAGACAGTTTTTTAATAATACATTTTATTTATGAGATATTTCCTCATTATTATATTATTATAGAATAAAAAGCTTCATATAAAATATTTTATCGCACGGTTAATAGATTAATAATATATTGAATATGCTTTTTATATATTTGCCTTAAATTTAAATTAAATAAATCGTGCGTTATATTTGGGGTGGGAGGGCGGGCTTAATAAAATTTATTTAATTAATAAAATTATATCTGAAAGCTAAAAAGTCTATATTAATAATTAATGTTTCAGTAAATAAAATGTTTCATGTGAAATATTTTTTATATTTAAATAATTTTTCCCAATTACGATATTTAGCATCTAATAAATTTAAAAGCAATATTTTATTTTAAAGCTTTTGATATGTTTTAAACTTGTAAAATATATTAATTAATATAAAATTGATTCTATGAACATAAAAGAAAAAATTTCTAATATAAAAAGAAAATTAATAAAAAGAAAAGATATACTATTTTCTATTATAGTATCATTTATACTGCATATATTTTTATTTAGCTTTATAAATACTTCTATAATGCAGGAAGTATTTGCCTATGAAAAGGCTAAAAAGGAAGCAGAAGAAAGATATAAAAAAGATGATTATATGTTCTTAGTAGAAACTCCTGAAGTAGAGGAGGAGGAAAGCAAAGAAGATACTCCTTTTGCATCTGATAAAACATTGAGATCGAAAGGTCAAACGGATGTTAGGCCTTCAAAAGTATTTTCTGATACCTCCGTTTTTTCTTTCTTAGGTGATGGAGCAAATAGCCCTATAATAGAGAGAAGACCTACTGAAAATATAAAGCCTAATAATAATCAAAATCCTCAAAGACAGAAAAAAGAACTAGGAAATGAAATATCAAGAGATAAAGTAGAAACTTATAAGCCTAAAAACCCGGGAATAAAAGGAGATACTAAAATACCTGCATCATTTGAAGAAGGTGCAGATAGGGCTGTTGTATTTTCAAGTGAAACAGGAAGCATGCAGCTTGGTACCAAGGCTCAGGAATATTTTTGGTATTTCTATGCACTGGTTGGATCTGTAAGAGATTCTTGGTATCTTACTATTCCTAATCAGGCCCATTATTTAGGACTTATAAGAACTGATGAAGTTGAAGTACTGCTTTCAATAGATAAAGAAGGAAATATAGAGTTTGAAAAATTTTTGAAAACATCTGTAAATGGTCAAACTAGTTTGGATAATTCATGTTCAAAGGCTATTGAATATGCCAAGAAATTAAAACCTCCTCCACAAGGTTTATGGGACGATTATGCTGAAAACGGCAAAATTTATATACCATTTAAATTTATATATCAAAACTTCTACAGAGAATAATTAAAATTAATATACTAAAAATTTTTAAGTTTATAAATTTTTTTATTCAACTTTTTCCCGCCGCAAAAAGCTGCTGCCGTAGGCACGCTTAGGAAAAAGTAATTTTTGGAACTTTATATTTTGAAAATATTTATTAAATAAATGATATTAATAAATTTGTACTACATATTGCTATAGCTATATTTTGTATGGTTCTCACCTTCTTACATAATAATTGTACTTTGTTCGGCATGCATAGAAGCATCTCTGTGTGCTTTGAAGGTCTAGTCCCAATCAAGAATAAAAAATAAGAAAATAATTTTTTATAAAATATGCTTGTTTATGATATATCAATATTTAATTATATTCTCAAGCATTTATATTTTTTTAATTTTTACTATATGAATTGTCCATTTTATATAGTAAAATTAAATATTTAACAATTTATAAAATATTATTTTAATGAAAATTGTAACCAATTACATAAAATTTATTGATATTTACATAGTTTTATAAAAAATATTTCATTTTATTATACTTTCTTATCATAAAAAGCAAACAATTTATTATAATATATTTGACAAAAATTATATAAATGTTATAATAAAGTACAATAAATAGATATTGCAGGAGATTAAAGAATGTCAAGATTTACGATTCCGAGAGATTTATACTACGGCGACAATGCTATGGAAGAATTAAAGAATTTGAAAGGTTACAAAAAAGCTATAATTGTTACAGGCGGTTCCTCTATGAAAATAGGAGGCTTCCTTGATAAATGCGAAAAAATATTAAAAGATACTGGTTTAGAAGTTAAGATATTTGACGGTGTTGAACCAGATCCTTCTATAGAAACAGTTTATAGAGGTGCTGAAGCTATGAGAGAGTTTAACCCAGATTTGATAGTAGCTTTAGGAGGAGGTTCTGCTCTTGATGCTGCTAAAGCTATGTGGGTTTTCTATGAATATCCAGATAAAAAATTTGATGATATTAAAACTCCTTTTACTATGCCTAAACTTAGAAAGAAAGCAATATTTGCAGCAATTCCTTCTACAAGCGGTACAGCTTCAGAAGTTACTGCTTTCTCAGTTATAACTGATTATTCTACTAACATTAAATATCCATTAGCAGACTTTGAAATTACTCCAGACATTGCCATACTCGATTACTCAATACCTATGACAATGCCTGAAACAGTTTCTGCTGATACTGGTATGGATGCACTTACTCACTCTATAGAGGCTTATGTTGCAGGACTTAGAACTGATATAACAGATGCTTTAGCTATGAAAGCAATTGATATGATTGTTCATAATATAGAAAAAGCAGTGAAAGGCGATAAAGAAGGCAGAGCAAAACTTCATGTTGCTCAATGTTTAGCTGGTATGGCTTTCTCAAATGCTTTACTTGGTATAGTGCATAGTTTAGCTCATAAAACAGGTGCTGAATTCCATATTACTCATGGAAGATGCAATGCTATACTTCTTCCTTATGTTATTCAATATAATTCAAAAGTTTGTGCCGACAGATTTGCTGATATAGCTAGAATGCTTAAACTTTCTGGAAATACTAATGAAGAGCTTACAGCTTCTTTAGTAAATAAAGTTAAAGAATTGAATAGTAAATTAGGAATCAAACAAACTTATAAAGATAATGGTGTAACTGAAGATCACTTCAAACAAAAATGCGATGATATAGCTAAAAATGCCGTTGCTGATCCTTGTACAGGTTCTAATCCAAGAGAAACAGATGTTGCTAATATGAAAAAAGTATTAGAAGCAGCTTACTATGGAAATGATGTCAACTTTTAATTAATATATTCTAATCATAGTTTTTCCCCAAGCGTTATTATATAATGCTTGGGGTTTTTTATTTTAAAATACATTAATAACTTGAAGTTTAGCATTTTTTAATATATACTTAAATATAATCATCATTATAAAGGAAGTTGTATGGAAGAAAAAATAAAGACCGAAGAGTTTCAAAAGATTATGTCTGATGTACTAGAAGCATATGAAAAATTACAGAATAAAAAATATTTAGATAAATATATAGAAAATAAATTTAAATATTACCCTAATATTAAAAATAATAAATCTGAAATAATACAGGCTATAAAAGATAGTATTAAGGAAGTGAATAATGATTGATAGTAATAAACAATTAGACAATAATAAATTAGAAGAAAAAAT
>CASEHG010000336.1 GCA_949287565.1 uncultured Brachyspira sp. | reverse complement strand
TTTATAATAATTTATATTTTTTAATTGTTTACAACAGTATCGTAGTAATTAACTATATACCAATAATCTCCCATTCTTCTCAAAACGAAAGTTCTTTTTACAACAGGATCATAAATATCTCCTGTATCTGCATTAAAGTATCTATGATAAAGAGTAGCTTCTACTTCAGCTTTTTGTAAGCCATATTCCTGAGTAACAGTAGTTTTATCTATTGTATAATTTAAAAGTGTGTAAGTTACAGCAGGATCATACTCTTTTCTAATCATATCAAGTACAGAAGTATAATGTTCTTTAAGTTTAGCATCTTTAGTAGCAATTATATCCCTTTGAAGTTCTGCTATAAATGCATTTCTTACCTGTCTGTCATAAGCAGAAGTTAAATATTTTTTAAACTCTTCAAATAGGATCTTTCTATCTTCAGGTAGAGAAGTTCTATAGAGAATATCAAATCTTATAGCAAGCTCTCTTATATTGCTTGATTTATAAGCCATTTCCAAATTATTTAAGAAATTATTTCCAAAATTAGTTCTTAACATATCGGCACTTATATTATCTGAGAATTGAGTTCTTAGGTAATTTTCAAAACTTAATTCTCTTGCTTTTTGACGAATTCCGGTATCTGTAAAATCCTCTAAATATGCATTGCTGTAATTATTTCTATAAGTTTCATAGTATCTTTGGCTTATACTTATTATAGAAGGCATATGCATATAAGTGTAATAATTAGTCCAATCTCTATTTTTCATAGCACTTAAAGTATTAGATATAATGCTTGATGGAGCATAATCATATAAAACACCTTGTTGCTGAGAAAGATTGTTATTGTTAGTTATATAAACAGGTGCAGTATTTGTTTGTGTTTGATATACTCTTGCAGCTTCCAATAAGAAATAAGCAGTGTCGGCATGCATAGAGAAATTATCGCTTATTTCAGGCATAGGGTTAAAACTGCATTCTATTCTATATCTGCCTATTTTATCGAAATGGAACCAATTATTCAAATCTATATAATATGAGAAACTCTCTCCCTCATTAAGAGTTACTATTCTATCTTGAGAATTATCTAAGTTTCTTTCACTTTTATATTTCCAAATAGTATAATTATCTGATGATACTACAGGATTATTGTAATTATCATAAACTGTGAAGCTATAATTATTAAATGGATTAACTGAATTTGTAAAGCTTATAGTTCCCTTCTTAGCATGTATTTTTATCTCCATAGTTATAGGTTCATTTAATCTGTATCTGTTCAAAGCAAAATTCATGCTTATTGTGTAGCTTGAAGGAGAAACTACATTATCATTAGGATAAATTCTTTTTATCTTATCCAAAGTAATTGTATCCAAAAAGTTGTCATTTTGAGCAAATATATTAGAAAAGCTCATTATAAATAAAAGTAATAATATTCTATATTTCATATCTAATTACCTTAAAAAAAATACTATTATTATTCTTTATCGGAAAAAATATAAAATAACATAAGAAAAATTATATATGATTTTTCTTATGTTATATACTAAAAATTTTTAAGTTTGTATTTTTAATTTTATTGTTTGTGGCAGATTTATCCCGTATGGTACACCCAGTTTTTTGTTACCAAGACGAAAGACTGCATTTTTAATATAAATTTTAGTATTACTAAACATTTAATACATATTGTAATAATATAAATTTGTAGCACTTGCGTTTTCGCGAAGCATACCGATGAAGTACACCTCGCGAAGCGTGCCTGCGGCAGGTGGTGGCAGCAACTTTGGCAAAAAAGTTGATAATACATATATAAAAATATCAAAATTAACAAAATGTAGTTATTTAAGTATAATTGTATAAAAAAACAATAATTTAATCAAATATATTTTTATAA
>CASEHG010000335.1 GCA_949287565.1 uncultured Brachyspira sp. | reverse complement strand
CTTGGTCATGGGCTTGGGGAGAAATAAAAAAGATTCATCCAAATGCAAACTATAAAATTTATGAAAGACCAGATGGGGTTATTTATTGGACAGATGGCAAAACTTGTTGGGTTAAAACAGGTGTTATTATTAACGACATTGAACATATTGAATATTTGCCTGTTATGGATTATAAAAATAACTCTATACCATTAGAAAAAGTTACTAGTTTCGATGTTAATAAGGCGATACAGCGAAGTCTTACTAAAGCTTGTGCAAGACATGGTTTAGGACTTTATGTATATGCTGGCGAAGATTTACCCGAGAGTGAATCAGAAGCAATGGAACGTGAGTTATCAGAGACTATAGACAGTATAGAAGGTTTAGTTCAGTCTTTAATTAATGAATATAAAATCAATAAATCTGAAATATCTAATATAATTAAATCAATGGTTACTGTTAATGGTAAACCTACAGCTAATTATAAAGGTATAAAAGATATAAATTTAGCAAAAAAAGTATATGATAAATTATATACAATGATAGAAACTACAGGAGGAGAAGAATAATATGTCACTGAGAAATAATGTTAATTTTATTGGAAGATTAGTAAAAGATATCGAAGTAAAAGAGAGTAATGGAAGAAAATTTGCTTCTTTTACCTTAGCCTGCAATAGAAACAAGGCTAGTGATGGAACAGTAACTGCGGACTTTGTTGATTTTGTTGCCTTTGAAAAAAATGCTGAGTTTGCAAGTAAGTATTTTAAAAAGGGTCAGAGAGTTGGTGTTACTGGCAGATTAACAACAAAAATGAATGAACGTGAGGGTGTAAAATATAAAACTACAAGTGTAATAGTTGAAAGTTTTGAATTTATCGAATCTACAAACGATTCGTTTAAAAAGGATGACACACATGATATGGATGTACAGAATACTGAAAACACTTTCCAGCCCATTGATGAATCGGTATCAGATGACGATTTACCTTTTTAATAAATAAGTAATATTATTAAGTAAGGGTATAATTATGCCCTTACTTAATTAGGAGGTTAAAATGGAAACATATAGTTTTTCAAAAATACATCATTTTTATGATTGTCCTTTGAGCTTTTATCATCATTATTATTTAGAAGATAAAACAGAAGAAACACATGGCACTTCTGAGTTTGGGAGTTTTGTACATAACATATTAGAAAAGTATGAAAAAGGAGAGTTAGATTTAAAAGATTTGCTATCTTATTATGAAGATAATTATGAAGATAATGTTAAATCTAACTTTGTTTTGTTTTTAGGTAAAAATTTTTCTAAGGATTTTGCATACGACTATTACATCAGTGGTTTAAATTATTTTTCTGAGTTTGAAGGATTTGAAGATTGGAAAATTCTTGAAGCAGAATATGAATTTACTATGGTAATAGAAAATAAATTTATATTTACTGGTAAAATTGATTTAATTGCAGAGGATACTGATGGTAATATAATAATATGTGACCACAAATCTAAGAAAAAGTTTAATAGCAAAAAAGAAAGAGCAGAGTATGCAAAACAGCTTTATTTATATTCGCTTGCAGTAAAAGAAAAGTATGGCAAATTTCCTAAAAAATTAATCTTTAACATGTTCCGAGATAACAAAATCGAAGAGATAGATTTTGATATAGATGAATATGAAAAAACTATACAATGGTTAAAAGACTCTGTTAATGAAATAGAGGAATGTATGGATTTTTATGCAAACAAAGATACTTTTTATTGTTTAAATTTTTGTGAATACAGAAATAGAAAAATGAAAGAGTGTGATTAATGAAGGAGGAGGTGTAATTGTGGATAATGCCGAAAAACTTCATGAACAAATACAAGAAGCTATTAATATTATTGGGACAGATGCTATAGAGCTTATCAAAGAACATTTTAATTTAGAAAATTTTAGTTCCGAAGGAAATATAATAAAAGCCAGTTGTCCTTTAGGTCATTCAGATAGCACTCCAAGTTTTATTTGGAATAATGATGGGAACTATTTCCACTGTTTTAGTTGTTCTCGTAATTATAGCATTTTAAATTTATTGATTGATACCGAAGGTAGTAATGCGAAAGCAATCAATAAATTATTTGAAATGGCAAAAATGAATACTGATTTTAGTATAAAAAGTGAGGATAATGAAAATTTTTTTGATGGATATGTATTTCCACCCGAAGAAACTAATGAAAATAGAGAAGAAGTAGAGGCTTATTGTGCTAAAAGAGGTATATCAAAAGAAACATTAGACCATATGGGGGTAAAGCAAGACAAATATGGCAATATTAGATTTGAATTACGTGATTTAGATAATAAGTTGCTTGCAGTAAAACTTAGACCATCGAGAAGAGTAAAAAATGGCGAACCTAAAATGTGGTGGTGGCAAGAAAAATATGAAGATGGTACAAGGTCACGCAGTACATGTCCTTCTTTATTTAATATGAATAAAACAGATTTCACTCAACCACTACTTATTACTGAGGGCTATATGGATGCTTTATCTTGCTACGAATCGGGCTATCAAAATGTGGTGTCTATACATGGTGGAGCAGAAGATTTAAAATGGATAGATTTTAATTTTGATTATTTGGAAGAGTTTGAAACAATAATTCTATGGTTCGATAATGATAAGGCTGGAGAAAAAGGACTTAATGATACAATCAGTAGACTTGGTGAATATAGATGTAAAATAGTCTCACCTACAAAAGAGCATGAAGAGGCTGTAAATAAATATTATAAAAGTTTAAATGCAAATACTGATATAAGTAAGACTGATGCTAATAATGTTTTATTGGCTTGTGGTAAAAATACAGTATTAAGCTTGATTAATAATGCTAAAGAAATTCCAAGTAAAAGATTAAAATATCTTATGGATTACGAACCAACTAATGTAAAAGACATGGAGAAAGTATCTACTGGATTTAAAGCTATTGATAATTTAATTTATGGTAATTTATTTCCTTGTTTTACTATTTGGACAGGGTACGCTGGCTGTGTAGATGCTGACACTGAGTATTTTAATGGCTGTGAATGGAAAAGAATTACGGATTATACAGAAGGTGAAAAAGTATTACAGTATACCTCTGATGGCAAAGCAGAATTGGTATTACCTCAACAATATCATAAATATCCTGCTGATTATTTATGGCATTTTAAGACTAAATATGGCTTAGACCAGTGTTTGAGTGAAGAGCATAACGTCTATTATATTACCTCTAAAGGTAATTTATATCATAAAACTTTTAAAGAGGTAATGGATGCTCATAACAACTCTACAGTGGGATTTAATGGTCGATTTATAACAACATATAAGTATTCTGGGAGTGGTATTGATTTAAGCGATGCACAAATTAAACTTATGTGTGCGGTTATCTGCGATGGAAGTTTTTATAGCAATGCCAAAGAAAACAATAATAGCTATACGACTTGTAGATTTCATATCAAAAAAGACAGAAAAAAACAAAGACTTCGTGAAATATTTGATGAATGTAATTTACAATATAGAGAAGTGGTGTCAAAAAGTAATGGTTATGTTGATTTTTATGTAACCGCTCCACGAAGAGAGAAAGAATTTGGAGATTATTGGTATAATTGTACACAGCATCAGCTTCAAGTTGTCTGTGATAATATTTTATTTTGGGATGGCAGTGAACGTAACGGAAGAAAAATCTTTTCTTCAAACAGCAAACGTAATATTGATTTTGTACAATTTGCGTTTAGTTCTTGTAATTATAGGGCTTCGGTATCTATAAGAGACAGAAGAGAACAAAAGTATACAACCAAGAACAAAGAATATATTAGAAAAAGTATCGAATATACTTTAACTATATCTGATAGGGTTTTGGTAGGCATGACTACACACAGAGGTAAGAAAATAAAAATAGAACCATATAAAACTATAGATGGTTTTAAATATTGTTTTACGGTAGATAGTCATATGTGGGTAATGCGTAGAAATGGCAAGATTGTAGTCAGTGGAAATAGTGGAAAGAGTTCAATAGCAAATATTTCTTGCCTAATTTCTCCCATTGAAAATGGATATAAGACTTTTGTATATAGTGGAGAACTTGATAATGGGCAGTTGAGTGATTGGATTTGTTCACCGTTAGCAGGAAGAAACCATACATTGATGTGGGAAAATGCTAATAGCGATAGACCTTCTTATTCAGTTAGTAACCAAGCTTTAAAGTGTATTAAAGAATATTATAGAACTAAAATTATTTTATATGACGATGAAGATGGTTTAGATACTTCTGGGGAAACTGTTTTAGAAGAAATGAAAAATGCATATAGACGTTTTGGCTGTAGGGTATTTTTGATAGATAATTTAATGACATTATCTTTTGAACAAGTAGATGAAGATTCTAAATGGGAAACTCAAAAGAAATTTATTAAAAAATTAATGGGATTTACTAAAAAATATAGCGTATGTGTAAATCTTATTGTACATCCTAAAAAGCCAGCGACAGGTGCAGGTGTTGAACATTCGGTATATGATTTACATGGAGCTTCTGAAATAGGCAATCTGTGTCATCGTTTAATCTGGGTTGATAGATTAAAAGATGATGAAGAAGGTTACAATACAAGGGTTTCAATAGTTAAAGATAGACCTTCTCAAGCGGCTGGTAAAGAATGCAAACTTTATTATGACTATGCTACCCGTAGAATTTATTCTGATTTATCCGAAAGAGATAAGTCTTATTCATGGGAGCAACATTACACAGTGACATATACACCAGATTTAGAGAAACGTAGGTTGTGTAATTTAAAGGAATCTGAATGCACAGAGTTTTAGTAAAGGTGGTAATATATGAAAAAAGCAATGATTAATTATGTTCAATCTGAACGTAATGATAATTTATACACTCCTGAATATGCCATTTTACCACTAATTAAGTATTTACCAAAAAATAAAAATATTACAATATGGGAATGTTGTGATTATGGTGATAGTAAAATTACAAAATTATTAAAAAATAATGGATATAATGTTATTTCAACAGATATTGTATCAGGGTTTAATTTTTTAACTGACGAACCAGATTTTGAATTTGATATGATTATTACTAATCCTCCATATTCTATTAAAAATGAGTGGTTACAAAAATGTTATGAATATAATAAGCCATTTGCTTTATTGTTACCTGTAACTGCCTTAGAAGGTGAATTTAGAGGAAGTTTATATGATAAATATGGAATATCTGCAATTATTCTTAATAAGAGAGTAAATTTTACTGATAAAAATAATGTTTGGTTTAATACCAGTTGGTTTGTTTGGAATTTAGAAAGTCTCCCTAATAATACATTATGTTTTGAAAAAATTATTAAGGAGTGATATTATGGATAATTATACAGTAAATCACTTACATAGCGATTATTCCCTATTGGATAGTTGTACTAAGTTTGAGGAATATGTTGATAGAGCTGTTGAATTGGGACAAACAGCAATCGCCTCAACGGAACATGGCAATATTTTTAACTGGGTATTAAAAAAAATGTATTGTGATAAAAAAGGAATAAAATATATACATGGTGTTGAAATATATTTGACACATAAACTTTTTCACAATCGTAAGTCATTTGTTGAAAATAAAGAAAATTATTATGTTGAAGATGTTGAACAAAAAGTAAGGGATAATTACCATACGATTTTGTTAGCAAAAAATTACGATGGTATCAAAGAGTTAAATAGTTTGGTTAGTATTTCTTATTATCCAGACAACTTTTATTTTAAACCACGTATTACTTTTGAAGATTTCTTAAATATTTCTGATAATATCATTACTACTTCTGCCTGTTTAGCTTCGCCAATTTGGTCAATTAAAAGTAGTATTGATAAATATAATCAAGAAATAAAAGATTTAGAAAATGAATTGTCAGAAATTGAACTTAAGATAAATAATTTAAAATTAAAAAAATCAGCTTTGATTGATAAAGATACACAGTTAACACTTGACAAATACGAAACTAAGAAATCTGTTTGTGTTTTTAATATAAATGAAATACAAAAAGATATTAATGAGTTGCAAGATTATTTAGATAAAATAATAAAAAAATATAACTATTTAGAAGTTCAGCCACATGTGAACTTAGAATCGCAGAAAGCATTTAATAAAATGCTGATAGAATATCATTATAAATATAACATTCCATTAGTAGCTGGAACTGATACTCATAGTATTAATAAGTATAAGGCAGAATGTAGAACTATTTTACAAACAGCAAAACATATTGAATTTTTAGAAGAAGATACCTGCGATTTAACATATAAAACCTATGATGAATTGTATGATATGTTTGTTGAGCAAGGTGTTTTAAATAACGATGAAATTAAAGAAGCCTTGGAAAATACCAACAGAATAGCTGATGCTGTAGAAAATTTCGAACTTGATAAAAGTTTTAAATATCCTATACTACATTCTAAAGAATTAGACGAACAAGAATTTGTAGATAGGTGTTGGAAGAATCTGGATTCGAAGATTGCTGCTGGAATTATAGATGCTAATAAAAAACAAGAATATACTGACAGAGTAGAAGAAGAACTTAAAGTTTTTAAAAAGGTTGGAATGTTAGGTTTTATGTTAAGTATGAGTGACTTTATCGGAGAAGCACGAAATGAAGGTATCCCATTTGGATTTGCCAGAGGAAGTGCCGCTGGTAGTTTATGTGCATACTTAACAGACATCAACGATGTAGACCCTATAATTTTTGATACAAACTTTGCAAGATTTTGTAATGAAGATAGGGTTGAGGCCGGAGATTGACTGATATAGTCTCCCTGTATAGTGATATACAGTAAACAACTTGGTGAACCTATAAATATAGGGTGTTAACTTAACGATTAGTAATTGTAGGAAATGACAATAAATAAGTTAGCTAACAGGGAAAGCCTAAGTCTAATACAGATATGGTAATCCTGTGGTTATAAAAATATTTACTTTTTAAAATAATAAAAAAAACAAGGAGGTGAATTTATGGATATAGATATTAACGAAAGATATTTCGTGATAAATGAATTTGAAAATTATATAATAACTGAGAGTGGACAAGTTTATTCAATAAGAGAAAAATATGGTTATCAGGGATTAAGAAAAAAGGCTTTAAGAAATATAAATAATCCTCGAAAATATTTACAAGTTTGTTTATATAAAGAAGACAAGCCGAAATATTTATTAGTACATAGGCTTGTTGCGTACTATTTTTGTGATGGTTTTTTTGATGGTGCAGTTGTTAATCATAAAGATGGCAATATACATAATAATCATTATACAAATTTAGAATGGGTGACACAAAAAGAAAATATCCATCTTGGTTACGAGAGTTCTGGTATAAATCAAATTCGTAATTTTAGAAAGTTAATTTTAGTATATCCTAATGGGGAAGAAACTGATATTTTCATTGGGTTTAATAAACTAAAAGAATTTATATTAAAAAATAATCTTGATTTAAGTATATCTTCTTTATCAAGGCATCATAAAAGCAGAGGTTTTATATTAAAAGAAGTAAATAATTTATAACTCAAACGACTATCCGCAAGGAGTACATTTACGGTGAAATTCCGTATTTGGAAGCACCAAGCTCTTATTCGTATGAGTAAGATGAAGATATAGTCTATTCCCACTAATATAATTTAGTGCAAATATGTCGAAAGACAGGGTAGAAAAGATAGACGTTGATGTCCCCGATGAATACAGACAGCTTGTATTTGATAAAATTATTAACAAAATAGGCAGAGATAAAACGGCAAGAGTTTTTGCATTAGGAACAAACCAATCTTTAGGGGCTATTGATGATATTGGTAGAGCCTTAGATATCAGATACAAGAATGAACACGGAAAACCTATTAAGCCTTTACAGCTTGAGAAAAAACGTATTTTACAGACAGAGAAAGACAAAACTATTAGACAACAAAAAATAAAACAAATACAAGAAAAAATAAAGGAATATGAAGAATATAATAAATCATTGAATAGTCCATATTCTTTAGAGATAATAAGTAATGTTAAAGACGAATTTAAAATTAGCCCAGAAGAATGCCAAAAGAAATATCCTGAGATTTGTTACTATCTTGATGGATTAGTTGGTGTTAATATTTCACAGTCTGTGCATCCTGCTGGAATTGTTGCTTCACCTATAACTCTCGCTGATAATTATGGTACAATGATTAATGATGGCGAAGTAGTTTTACAATTAAATATGGATGCGGCACATGAAGTAGGACTCATCAAATATGACTTGCTTGGGCTAAAAACCATTCATGTAATTGAAAAAGCGTTTCAGTATATTAATAAGGCATATCCTCGTGCCTACGAAATTAATTGGAATGACGAAGAAGTTTGGAAAGATATTAGTGATGATAACACAGCCATCTTTCAGTTCGAGAGTAACTTTGCTAGTCAGCTTTTAAAGCAAATGCATCCTAATAATATTAAAGATTTATCTTTGGTTAATGCTTGTATCAGACCTTCTGGTGAATCATATAGAGATAAATTAACTAAACATGAAGTAAACTATAACGCAGATGAACGTGTTGCTGATTTATTAAGTGATTCTTACGGTTTCTTGTGTATCGAAGAAAATCAATTAGTAAATACACAAAGAGGTCTTGTTCCAATTAGAGAAGTAGTGCAAGGTGATTATGTTCTTACACGAAAAGGATGGAATAAGGTTTTAGAAGCAAGAAAAACAGGTGTAAAAGATACAGTTAAAATTTTCTATGACAAAACTTCAATACAAATAACACTTAATCATAAAGTGCTTACTGGGCGTGGCTGGAAAGAAGCTAAAGATATATCAATAGGTGATACTGTTGCTTATAGGGTAAACTATAATACAGATACTTCTAATCATTTATTAAATACAAATATTGAATGGGTAAAAGTACAAAGTATTATTCGAAGTGGTCAGGCGAATGTATATGACTTGACCGTAGAAAATGAGCATGAATTTACTTGTCAGGGAATTATTGTACATAACTGTTATCAGGAACAACAAATCAAATTTATGCAACAAATATGTGGATTGACTGGTTCGCAGGCAGATACTGTAAGACGTGCTATTGGTGAATACTTGCCCCCTATATTAGAAATAATATAGGTGCAGAGGGCAAAATCGGTAAAAGCTAAGGTAATATTTATTTATCTTTTATTATATTAAAAACAAATATTATTATGCTAATACCGAGATAACTTAACACTTAATAATGTTGAGTATTGTAACGCATAGACAGTGAAACTATAATAATATAGAATATAATCTGTCCACGAGTGTCCTCTACCTAAGTCAATGAGATATGGTAAAAATATATGCTGAACTTATGGGAAACTATAAGAGCTATAGGATAAAAACCCTATAGGTTAACAAAATTGAAGAAGAATAAAGAAGTTATTGATTCATGGCTACCTAAAATTTTAGAAGGATATTGCAATGGCTCTTCTAAGCCTAAAGAACAGGCAAAGCAAGAAGCTATGCAATATATTAAGATACTTGAAGATGCGGCTTCATATTCATTTGGCTATAATCATAGTATTTCTTATTCTATGTTAGGATATTTATGTGGCTATTTAAAGCATTATTATCCTAAAGCCTTTATTTCTGCATTTTTGAATTGTGCAAACAACGAAGACGATATTAATAATGGCACGGCGTTGGCTAAAAAATTAAATATTAAAATAATTGAACCAAGATTCCGACATTCAAAAGCTGAGTATTTTTTTGATGAGAACGAGCCAAAAATATATAAAGGTATGAGTTCTATTAAGTTTATGAACGAAAAAGTATCTAATGAATTATATGAATTAAGAAATAACAAATATAATACTTTTGTAGATTTATTATATGATATTTCTAATTTATCAATTAACAGTAGACAATTAGATATTCTAATTAGATTAGACTTTTTTGAAGAATTTGGCAATTCAAATGAGTTATTAGGTATTTATACTATGTTTGATTATTTTAAACAGGGTAAAGCAAAGACTATTAGTAAAGATAAGCTCAAAGACAATGAAGTTTTACAAAATATTGTTGCGAGATATTCAAGTGAGACTGAAAAACAATATACCAAACTTCAAACCAGAGAGATTTTAAATGAAATTTGTGCATTTATTAAATCACAAAATCGTAAAGATTTTTCTTATCAAGAAAAAGCTAAATTCCAAATGGAATATTTAGGATATATTAACTTGTCTACTCAGTCAAATGACGAGAAAGAAAGACGTAAACTTATTATATTAAATATTAAACCATTAAAAGCTAAAACAGGTAAAAATATAGGTAAAATATGGTGTTATGCTGTAACAACGCAATCTCTTGGAAGCGGAAAAATTGGGCATTTCACTGTATTAAAAGATGTTTATGAAAAAACTCCAATAAAAGAATATGATGTAATATTTGCAGATTATGTATATTCTAAAAATAATTATTGGTATTTAGGAAAATATTATTATATTGATTAATGAGGTTATAAAATGGATAAAGTAAAAATTAGTATTAAAAACATTATAAAGCGAATAGGTAAACCTTCTAGTAAATTTGAACAATTCTTAAATGATAGTTATATGAATATATTTACACCAGAATTAATCGTTGATAGAAGTGATTTAAAATTGTATACATTAAAAGAAGATAATACCAATCCTAAATGGGTATTTTTTAAAGAAGATTTAATATTTTTTAAAGTTGAGGTATAATATATATGAAATGTTTTTATCATAATGACTTGGATGGGCGTTGTGCTGGAAGTGTTGTTGCAAAATATGAAAACAATTATAATCCAAAAGACTTCTATGAAGTAGACTATGTAATGGATTTAAAGCCATTAATTGATAACATAGAAGATAATGAAAAAGTATACTTTGTAGATTATTCTTTTACTAAGGCAAATAAATGGGTCTTAGATTGTTTACTTGAAAAGGGCTGTAATATAATTTGGTGTGACCATCATCAGTCCAGTATGGAATTAATAAAAAATTTTCCCGAACTTGTCAGAATAAATGGCATTAGATGTACAAAATTTTCAGGTGCGGTATTGACATATATGTATTTATATGATATAATATATAAAAAGATACCAGATTACATAAGATATGTTGGTGATTATGACTGTTGGACATATAAATACGGTGATAACACTACTTATTTCAAACTTGGAATGGACACAATAAATCATGATGCTTTAGATAGTATTTGGTTAGAGCTTGTTGATATTAGTGATTTATTAGAAGTAATAGATAAGGGCAAATTAATTAAAAGGTATATTGATATTGATAATGCAGAATATTTGAGTGGATATGGTTATGAGTCGGAAATAGAAGGATATAAATGTTATGTTGTTAACAGAAAAACAAATAGTTGGATTTTTGGTGAAAAATATAACGAATATCCATTAGTTGTTGTGTGGGCTTATAATGGGAAAAAATATTCTTACAGTTTATATTCTTCTGATAAAAATGTAGATTGTTCAAAAATTGCAGAAAAATATGGGGGTGGAGGTCATAAAGGTGCGGCAGGTTTTTCATGTGATAAATTGATTGTAAAATAAAAAAAAGGGGGGGGTGATACAGTGTTTGAACCAGTTATTAAGTGGAGTGGAAGTAAGCGTAGTCAAGCAAATGAAATTATTGAATATTTTCCTTCTAAAATTAATACGTATTATGAGCCTTTTGTTGGAGGGGCTTCGTTGTTAAGAGCTTTATTACAAAGTAACATAAAAGTTAATAAGTATATTTGTAGCGATATTAATAAAGACCTTATTAATTTATGGAACTGTATTAAAAAAGAGCCTGAGTTAATTGCTAATGAGTATAACACTTTATGGAGCGAATTAAATAGAGATAACGACATGAACAGAAAGAAAAATTTCTTTAATTTTATAAGAGATAGATATAATAATTCACGTAGCCCTTCTGATTTTATGTTTATTATGCGTACAACGACAAATGGGATGCCAAGATACAATAAAAATGGAGATTTTAATAATTCTTTTCATGTAACTCGTAATGGAATTAACCCTAAGCGTCTTGAAAGAATAATATACGAATGGTCAAATTTGTTAAATGAAAATAACGTAGAGTTTATCTGTACATCTTATGAAAATATTCAGCCATTAATTGATGATTATATATATTTAGACCCACCGTATTTTCATACCAAAGGAATGTATTATGGTAATATAAATTATAATCAGTTTTGGGAGTGGCTAAGAACAATTAAATGTGATTATTCTTTATCTTTTGATGGAATTAGTGGCGATATAAATAATACATATAATGTACCAGAAGATGTTTATTCTAAACATATATATATACATAGCGGAAATAGTAGTTTTAAACGAGTTATTGGTAAATCAAATAATTCTATTGTATATGAAAGTCTATATATTAAATAAAATAAGAGGTGGTATATTATGGAAATAATTTATAAAGAACGAGGATGCGGTAAAACAAAAGATTTAATTTATCGGAGTGCGGAAAATAATATTCCTATTCTTGTTGCAACAGAAATAGAAAGACAGAACTTAATGTTAAAAGCAAATGTTTTAGGTGTTAATATTCCTTTCCCTATATCTATTAAGGATTTAAAAGAGGGTGTCTTAGAAAAAGAAGAAATTACTTCTATATATATTGATAATGCAGATGTTTTATTACCATATCTTTTAGGTGTAAGAGTGGCAGGAATGACCATTTCAAAAATGTAATGATTTATTGGGTTTTAGAGATATAGTATTATACATAAAATTCTGATTTTATGTATAAATATCTTGTCCAGAATGCCATTATTAGGCTCTGTACGCCACTCTAATAAAGATATTTTTCTAACGATTAATTCATTATACTATGTGAAT
>CASEHG010000334.1 GCA_949287565.1 uncultured Brachyspira sp. | reverse complement strand
TAAAACTGTATAAATCGCTTGGTTTTTTTATAGAAGGTGAGATAAAGAGCTTTTTTTGTATTGATGACGTTTATTATAATTGCTATTTAATGGGATTATTTATTTAGTTTGGTACTGTATAAAAAAATTTGTACACTGTATTGATACTGTAAATAGTATATGAGTGATAAAATTTATTATAATGGATTGTAAATTAGTTAACATAATACTTGACTATTTTATGATAATATGTTAACTTTATTGAAGTCTTAAACATTATCGAGTTTAGAAGAAAAAAGATTAGAAAAAATTTATAAAATTGGAGTTCTCAAGATGCGAAAGTTTCTAATGGTGTTTTTGGTATTATGTTTACTTATACCTGCAGTAGCTTACGCTCAAGAGAATACTCAAATACCAATACCTACAATAGGACTAAATGTTACTCAGGCTCAAACTCCTCAGCAGGTTAGTTTGGGACTTCAAATATTATTTCTTTTAACAATATTGTCATTATCTCCATCTATAATAATAATGACAACAAGTTTTATAAGAGTTTCAATAGTATTAAGTTTTGTTCAAAGGGCATTGTCTTTACAAGAAACCCCTCCAAGAGCATTGATAATGGGGCTTTCTTTATTTTTGACGTTTTTTATAATGATGCCCACATTAACTCAGGTAAATAATGAGGCACTTCAGCCATATTTAAATGGTACTATAGGTGTTAATGAATTATACAGCAGAGGCATACAGCCTATAAGAATGTTTATGTTTAACTCTTTACGCGGTGAGAATGGTATGAAGAGTTTGGATTTATTCTTAAGTATAAGTAATACGGATATAAGACTTAGAGAAATTCAGACAGTTGATGATTTAAACAGAATTCCTACCATAGTTGTTGTGCCCGCATTCATTATTAATGAACTTACAATAGCATTCAAGATGGGAATATATTTATTTATTCCATTTATAGTTATAGATTTGGTAGTTGCTTCCATACTTATGGCAATGGGTATGATAATGCTTCCGCCTATTATGATATCCTTACCGCTTAAAATAATTTTGTTTGTTGCGGTAGACGGATGGAAACTTCTAATACTTCAGATAGTACAGAGTTTCCAATAAATATAGAAATATATTTTGCTGCTTTATATAGTTAATAATTTTTTAAGGGAAATTTTATGAGCGATACTTCGATTATTGTTTTAGTACAGGAAACCTTATGGGTATTCATGTTGCTATCAGCTCCGGTTTTGGGTGTATCAATTATTGTTGGATTGATAATCTCAATACTTCAGGCTACTACAAGTATTCAGGAGCAAACTTTAACATTTGTTCCTAAAATGATAGCTATGTTGGCAGTGATATATATGTTAGCTTCTTGGATGCTGAATTATACTAGTGCATTTACTGTTAGATTGTTCAGTATACTTCCAACTATAGCTAGATAATTTTGTTGGGTGTAAAAATATTTTAGAGAATCAATTAGGGAATTAATAATGGATAATTTCGTGAATTTCTTTCAAATTTACCTGCTCATTATGGTAAGATTTATAGCTATACTTATGGTAGCTCCTTTATTCTCATCTAATGTTATTCCTAATAGTATAAAAATGGCACTTGCTTTTACAGCTGCTGCTGCAATATTTCCTTTGGTCGCTGATATATCTGTTCAGGCTGCTCCTACTTTTGTTGAATATTTTTTAACACTTGTTAATGAGGCACTTATTGGTATATTAATAGGATTTTTGATGTCTATTATATTTGCTGCCTATCAGGTTATGGCAAATTTCTTTGATATTCAAATGGGATTTGGTATATCAGAAACTGTTGACCCTATATCTCAGGTTGCAGTTCCTGTATTAGGACAGCTTCAGTCTTTGGTAGCGGTATTAATATTTATAGCTATAGACGGACCAAGCTGGGTGGTTAGAACTTTATTTTACAGTTTCAAGGCTATGCCTGTATTGAGTGATGCTTCAAAGGCGGTATTCACTTCATCGTTTAGCGGTGTTATAGACAGAATGATATATTATATGAGTTCTTTATTTTCTGTAGCTCTTTCTTTATCTTTGCCTATAATGCTTACTTTGTTTTTATTATCATTAAGTTTAGGATTATTAGCGAAGGCGGCACCTCAAATGAATATTTTAATGCTTGGTTTTCCCATGCAGATAGCTGTTGGTGTGGCTGCTTATTATATTTTGATACCAGTTCTTGTTTCTAATTTTATGAAGGTATTAGAAACTACTATAGCAGATGTTAATAATATAATAACTTTCTTATCGGGAGGAACAGTATGATTAAAAGAATACTTTCTTCTATATTTGAATTGTTCGTTATATTCAAAGCTAAGCTATACAGAAAATATTTGCGTATTACAGGAAAAGGATATG
>CASEHG010000333.1 GCA_949287565.1 uncultured Brachyspira sp. | reverse complement strand
TATAAAATAATTACATATTAATCTTGATAATATTTACTGTAATGTTCATAACTATTAATAACTTTCTCTACATAATATTCAGTTTCTTCAATATCTATGAATCTTCCTGTACGATACATATTATTAGTACCATATTCTGACTTCCATCTTTTTCCGCGTCCTGAACCTGCATTGTAACTTGCAGCCACTATTATATAGTTGCTTGCATTTTCATTTTTAAATAACCAGCTTAAATGTCCGATACCTATATTAATGTTTTGTTTCGGATCGGTTAAATCTAAAGGATCATATCCATATCTAGGATTTCTATTTTGCTCTGCAGCTGTTGCCGGCATTAACTGCATAAGTCCCATAGCTCCAACCCAAGATTTAGCCTTCGGATCAAATGTACTTTCCTCACGCATTATAGCATATACAAATAATGGATCTATTTTATAATGCTTTGCCTCTGGAAGAACATACTCATCAAAATATCTAGGATAAACCATTTTTCTAAACTCATCCGGAAGTAAATCTGTATTATAAGTATAAGGATAATCAAAGTACTTTCCTATATTAACAGATATCTGCATAAGCCTTTTAGTATTTCCTGAATCTTTAAAAATCTTTTCAGCAAAATAAAATAATGGATAATTTACTTTTTCAGCTTTCTTGAATATTTTATCGTATTCTGTGTATGCATTATCATAATCACCATAACAATATAACAATATTGATCTATCAACTTCATTAGTAGTTTGTAATGATAATTCATTAAATAAACTATAATCAGTTTTATTTGAATATAGTTCTTTTACAAAATCATTTTGCATAAGAATATTTTTAGCCATATCTCTGGCTGATTTCATCAAATCATCTTCTTTTCCGGTAGCAATATAATTTAAGAACTGAATCTTATCAAGCATTTCCATAGATTTAGTATAGTTTGAATCAGTATAATATTTTTTAGCTTCATCAAAATAATAAGTATTGCTGATTTCAACATTTTTAATCATATCATCATTAGCTAAAGTCAAAGCACCTTTTACAAAATAATGATTTTTACTTGTAAGAAGCGTTTTCATTAAATATTCATCTCTTTTTTCAGTATCGCCAAATTCTTCTGCACTCCACATGCTCCAAGACAATGGAAAATCATGTCTGAATTTAGTATATCTTTTCTCTAATGCGGAAGTTGCAAAATAAGTTTCTGTTTTATTTTTTAATTTAAACGCCTTTCTTAGATATGATTTTAATGCTAATTCAGTCTGCCAGCTATTTGGAAATTTATTCATAACATTAGTTAAATAAACTTTAGCCTGAACTAAATTATTTTTATTCAAACTAGTATTAACAAAATTATTATATATTCTAGGAACATAATCATCTTTTGGGTAGTCTCTCAAAAATGTATTATATAATTCCATTGATTTGGCATTATTTGTCAATTTAGCATAATTACCTGCAGAATAGTAAAGCCCCATTTTTCTATATGTTTTATTATTGGCATTAGATAAATATTCATCATATAATTTAGCTGCTTCTCCCCTATTTCCTTCTGCCTCATTTATTCTAGCCATATAATAAGTTGAATTTCCCTTATTATAATTATTAGAGTATAAATATTCAAAATGTTTTAATGCCGATTTCCTAAATCCGGCATCATAAAGTACAGAAGCTGCTTTATATTTTAATTCATTATCGAATAAAGATATTTCATCTTCATAATTATCATTATAATAAATAATAGCTTCGGTATTTGATAATTTAGTTATAAGTTCATAAGCTATCATCTTAGCTTTATTAGTATCATCAGTATTTCTTAAAGCTCTTATACCTACAAATTCTTTAATCCATTTTTGTTTCCTGCTATTAAAAAAGTTGCTCACAGGATAATCATCTCTATAAAACTCTGCTAATGCTTTATACTGTTCAGCATAAGGATACAATGGAGAGTTTGTATATTCTTTCATTAATAAAGAATACAAATCTATAGCTTCATCATACATATTAGTACTCAAAGCACTTTTAGCACCATAATATATAATATAATCTTTGATGATTGCATCTTCATCTCTATTCATTATATTAGTAAATTGATTATATGCTTCTAAATATTTTTCTCTATTATACAACTCTAATGCAGTACCATAATTGATTTTATTCTTTGAAGTGATTTTTTTCTTTAGAGAAATATCCTGTGCAGTAAGCATAGATGCAATTACAGCAACAATAATAGCAAAACAAATAATAATTAATATGAATCTTTTAAAAGCTTTATTTTTCATTTACACAAAAC
>CASEHG010000332.1 GCA_949287565.1 uncultured Brachyspira sp. | reverse complement strand
TATATATATATTATTATTTTTGCAAGTAAATTTATTAATTTTTTATTAAAATATAAAATATATTTATGCGTAAAATACATTTTTTATATATGTCATTATATATTTATTGTACAGTTAAAAAACTATAAACTTTATTTTTATTCTAATATATGGCATACTATATGAATGAAGAATGGGAAAAAAGATTTAAGAATATTAAAAACTGAAAAATTATTAAAAGAATCCTTGCTTGAACTTTTAAAAACTAATTCATTAAAAGATATAAGTGTAACAGAAATATGCGATAATGCTATGATAAATAGAGTTACATTCTATGATCATTTCAATAATAAAGAAGAATTACTAAATTCAATTATAGAAGATATTAAACAAGATATTATAAAAGAATTAAAAAAAGATAATTCAATATATGATTTCAAAAAAAATTATAGAAAAATATTAGAAAAAGTTATTAATTACTTTGATGATAATAAACAATATTTCAATGTATCATTAATAGATCATAATAATACTATTTTATTTGTTTCATCATTACATAAAATATTTTTAGACTATTTAGGCGAAACTATGAAAGAAGATAATATTGAGAATACAAAAATAACTTCTCAATTTTTTTCCGGTGCTTTAGTTTCTGTTATATTTTGCTGGGTTAAGGATAATAATAAGATAAATAAAGAAGATTTACTTAATAATATATGTATTTTACTTGAAAAATCATTTAAATAAATAGTTTACATAATATTTTTACAATTCTGTATTGATAATAGTTGTTTTTTGTGTATACTATATGATAAAATAATGGATTATGGGGTATATCATGATAAATGTTGGAATCATAGGTGCCGGCGGATGGGGACTTGCCCTTGCTAATATATTTTCAGAAAAACATAATGTTAAAGTATGGGTACATAGTGAAGACAGTTATAAATTATTAAGCACTTCATATAGAAATGATAATTATTTGGAAAACATACAATTAAATAGAAACATAAAATTTACAACCGATATAGGAGATGCTGTAAATGACAGTGAAATTGTTATAATAGTAACTCCATCATTTGCTTTTGCTGAAGCTTGTACAAACATAGAACCTTATATAAGTAATGATCAAATACTAGTATCTGCAACTAAAGGACTTGATAGAAAAACAGGAAAGACTATGAGTGAAGTTGCAAGGAGTATAATATCTGGCGATTTATCTATATTAACTCTTTCAGGACCTTCTCATGCAGAAGAAGCTGCAAAAGGAGTACCTACTGCAGTTGTTGTAGGAGGTGAGAAAGGTGTTTCCGAATATGTAAGAGATACATTGACAGTACCTCCTAAATTTAGAATATATAACTCTACTGATCAAAAAGGCGTTGAAATAGGCGGAGCTTTAAAAAATATTATAGCTATTGCTGGCGGTATAGTTGATGGGCTTAAACTTGGAGATAATACAAAAGCAGCTCTTATAACAAGAGGTTTACATGAAATAGTAAGATTTGCATTGAGTAAAGGTGCTAGAATAGATACTATGTACGGACTTTCTGGAATAGGTGATTTAATAGTTACATGCTCAAGCGGACTCAGTAGAAATAATAGATTAGGCAGGGAGCTTGCTAAAGGTAAAAAATATCAAGATGTAATAGCTGAAAATCATGGTCAGGTTGCTGAAGGAGTATATGCTACTACAGCAGCTTATGAGTATGCACAGAAAAATAATATTTATATGCCGATAACCGAAGCAATATACAATATACTTTTTAATAATGCTAATATACAAGATACATTAAAAGAACTTATGAGCAAAGATGCTAAAAGCGAAGGATTTTTTTAAAATAATATGGAGATGCAAAAATTACATATTGCATCTCCACATCATAGACTATATAAAAATATTTAATTTAAATAAGAATCTCTTATTTCTTTCAAATATTTTACAGATCTCTTTAATCCTTCATCTTGATCTTTTAATAATTTTTCCAAATATTCATTAGAAATTTCATGAGGATAATAATATTCTAAAGGCTTTATCTCATTGTAAGGGTAAGGATGAGGATGTACTTTAAAAGCATTTGCTCCAACTTTATCTACACCTCCAACTCCTGGAGCCCTTTTAAATTGAGCACAATATGGATTACAAGATTCTATATTTATTCTTTTTAATGGTGATTTATGATAAAGAATATCATAGATTTTTTTGATATCCAAATTTCCTTTTCCAATAGGTACACCGCATACAACATATTTATAAACATCTTCAGGATCTTCTATAATTATATGATCTTTTGCATGTGTAGTAAAAGTGTATGGAGCCATATTATTAACAGCTTCAATTGGATCTTCCCAAGCCATCATAGAATTACCAAAATCAAATAATAAACCTATCCAAGGACTAGAGAGTTTTTCAACAACCCAAACTAATTCTTTAGAAGTTTCATATTCATGATTTTCTAAAGCAATTTTTATTCTATATTTTTTTAATATAGGTATAATCTTTTCTAATTTTGGAATAGCTTCTTCATATATAGAAGTATCAAAAAATTGTCTTACTTTAGCTGGGTCATATTTTCCGCCGGAACCAGATTCTTCAGATATTACAGGATCTTTAGTAGGAATATATGTTCTTATAACTTCAGCATCAAGTATATTAGCTACTTTTATAACTTTTTCCAAGTGCTCAAATTCTATGCCTTTTGTATCAACTTCTATATATAAACCTAATTTGTCACATAAATCTCTAACTTTTTTTAGATGGTTGATATCATCAGTTTCTAATGTACCCCAATTAGGATCCAAATTATAATCTTTTATGATATTAATTTGAACACCATCTAAACCAAGTTCTTTAGTTTTATTAATAAAATCAAATATATTCATTTTTTTATTTTGAAAGAATAAATGATAACTTTCAGTTTCTAAACCTAATTTCATTCTTGAACTCCTAATTTTTCTTTTTTCTTAATCATTGATAAAAGTAAACTAGATATTAATATTCCAAGTACAGAGAAACCAGCCATTATGAAAAATACTATACGATATCCTGCAAAACCTGGATTATTGTCTAATATATTTCCATATAATGTAAAAGCAAACATTTGAGGAGAATATCCAAATATACAAGCTATAGACATAGCAGCACCTGATATTTCTCTAGGTACTTTTACTTCATCTATAGGAGCAAAGAATACAGCTCTCATAGAAAATATAATAGCACCATAACTCAATGTTAAAACCATACCTATATAAGGATTAAATTTACTATGCGGAATGAATGTAAATCCTACTATTGCAATAGCTGATAGTAAAAATGCAAATCTTATATATTTAGTAGGTGAGTGGAATACTTTATCTGATAATACACCTCCTATAGGTCCTCCTACAATTTTTAATCCATATTGGTTAATTATACCATAGGCACCAACCAAGGCAACAGGTATACTGTATATATCCTTTAAGAAAGGTATAAAATAAGTTAATCCGCAATATACAGAATATACGCTGAATATAGTTAATGAAACAACCCATATTTCTAAACTTTTTACAGCTTTTATTACACCTTGTAAAGCAGCTTTATCTCTTGATACTTTATTTCCGCTTTCATCTTCAAGTTTAACAACATCATCTTCTAATAAAATATATGATAATATACCAGCTAGTATAACAGCAGCAGAAAAGAATATTATTCCGCCTCTCAAGCCAGCAGAACCTGAACCTAATAATGTAAATACACCTAAAGCACTATAAGCTATAACTACATCTACAATACCTCTACCAGCTTCTAAAAAGCTGAATAATCTTCCTTGTTCACTGCTATCACCCAATAATCTTACTGATTTTAATAATACAGGCCAGTATATAACTTCTCCAAATAATGATAATAATCCCCAAGAAATTAATATACCATAATATGGTGGGAATGTAGACATATATAATCCCACTAAACCAACGCCTATAAGTCCTACAGGAATAAGTATTCTTTTTGAAAATCTATCCGCAATATAAATAGAAAAGAAATTTCCTATAGTCTGAACAAGTCCATAAACGGACAATGCAAAACCTATTTGTGTATGAGTTAAATTCATAAACTCTTGCATAGGAACATAAAAAGCATCTTTTAATGATGACAATTTGAATACCGTTCCTCCACTGAAAACAAGAACACAAAATGTAAACCATTTTTTAAAACTGTTTTTGACTGCTTTTTCTTCTTTTGACATAAGTCCTCCTAAATTTGTATATTATGATAAATTGAATTTATATGAAATAAAATGTATTTCTTTGAAATATTGCGGATTGATGAAAAAATAACTTTTAAGATAAAAAGATTTACAATAAAAAACTATATGGTAATATAAAAAGCAAAAAATAATTTTTATTTGACTTTTAGTCATAAATAATAATCCTATAATATTAATATAATTAAAATTATTATTTTGTCAAATTTATTTTTGTGAAAAAAAGAATAAAATTTATATTTTTGACATATTAAGAACTTGCTGAACTACATTTTTTAATACTATAGATGCTTTAGCATTGTTTAAATCTTTAAACTCTAATATCACATAAGTAATATTATCAATATCTAGTCTAAACTTTGTTGCTTCAGATGATGGATCTCCAACTTTTACATAGCCCCTATAAACCATCCAGCCTTTTAATACCACATAAGCATATCCGTTTTCTTTTAAATCTGCATCAAATGTAAAATATGGGCTTTTACTTTTATAATATCCGGCTCTATCTTTTAAAGTGATTGCTTTTGGTTTTTCTTCTATTTGTTTATTTTCTTTATTATGATATTCTTGCATTTCTGTCATTTGCATATTAGTACTTTTACATGAAATAAAAGCAAGAATAATAAAATTAATAATTAATATTAGTAAGGGCTTCATATTATATAATATATAATTTTTTTTTACAAATTCAAGTTTTTTTTATGCTTGAAAGAATATTGTATTTAGTATATTATATATCTTACTTTAACTTTAAAATAGATGAGGTGTATAATTTGAGTAAACAATTAGATGAAAATAGAATCAAAGAAGGAGTAGGCGGACAGGCTGTTATAGAAGGTATAATGCTTAGAAATAAAAGTCATTATGTTGTAGCTGTTAGAAAACCTGATAAGCAAATGGATTTTATTAAAGCTGCTATTCCTGAAAATAAAAACAAATTAAGTAAAATGCCTTTTATCAGAGGTGTTGTAAATTTTGTAGATATGATGAGATTAGGCTATAAAACTTTGGTATTTTCTGCTAATACAGCAGGTCTTGAAGAAGAAAACAATAAAAAAGATAATAAGCCTAAATCAAAAAAAAGTGAAAATCTAGCTATGACTTTAAGTATGTTAGTATCTTTAGCATTTGCTGTAGGGCTTTTTATAGCTTTACCTTATTTTATAACTACGCTTATTGGTATAGATGAGAAAAGTAATTTTGTTGTATTCAATTTAGTAAGAGGATGTATAAAATTATCTATATTTGTTTTATATCTTCTTATAATATCATTCTTCAAAGATATAAAAAGAGTATTTGAATATCATGGTGCAGAACATATGGTTGTTAATGCATATGAGCATGGATTAGATCCTGATACAGGAAATATTAGAGATTATACAACTATACATCCTAGATGCGGTACTACATTTATGTTTTTAGTATTAACGGTTTCTATATTGCTTTATATGTTTACAAGCTACTTTGTATATACATATATATATGCTTCATATACTCCGCCTAAAATAGTTGGAAATTTAACTGTGTTAGCTATAAATATAATTTTGCTTCCTATAGTTTCAGGTATATCTTATGAAATATTAAAACTAGGATTTAAATTTTATAATTTTCCGCTTATGAGACTTGCTATACTTCCAGGCTTGGCTCTTCAAAAAATAACTACTAGAAGACCTCAAGATGACGAAATAGAAGTGGCGTTATTTGCTTTAAGTAAATTATTAGATACTTCTATAGAAAAAAGAACAGAAGAGGAAGTGCAGGCTGATATTAAAAAGAGTTTGGAAAATAATGATAATATAAAGGATAATGCAACAGAAGAAAAATTATGCGTATAAAAAAAAGGCTTATAGCAAACGATAATTATTATGAATATTCTTCAAGCTATATAAGAAAATATATTGTTCTTATAGCTGCAGCTTTATTTATTTTATTATTCATACTTATATTTACACATATTAATTATAGGGTAATACCTTCAAAAGCATATATGAGGAATGATACCCCAGTACTTGATGCAAATGCTGTTTCTATTACTAATAATAATGGTATTTACTATACTGGGGATTTTACTACTATTCCAAAATCTATACATATTAATGATGATATGGTAGAAAATTTATATTTATATTTGTTTCATGATAATCATATAATTTTTTGGAAACTTTATAAATATGGATTAAAAAGATATTTTTCCTATTATGCTTTTAATATACTTGATGGAGATTCACAATCTTTTGTTATAAAAGAAAATGAAAAAGATTTTTTAGATTTTTATGATAACTTTGTAAGAGCTCAATTCAGAAAAAATGTCGGTGAATTTAGTATAGAAATTCCTAATTTTTATAATACTAAAATAAATGTAAAATCTTCTATAGAGAATTTAATTGATGCAGAGTTCTCATTTAAATTTACTAATTTTACTGCTTCTATGGTAAATTGGAAATACAATAGGGCATTATATACCGCATTTTATTATGGGCTTCCTAGCGGATATTTAGTTGTTCCTGGAAGTGAAAATGCTATAACTGATACAAGTTCTGTTATAGCTGTTAATACTGTAGGAAGAAATCCTTCAAGATATACTCATAATATAATAGGTGCCTTAGTTTATACTTCTTATACTACAGATCCTATACCAGTATTTATTTATGATTCTAAGCCTGAATCGCAAAATTCAAGAATTATTAAATTCTTATTTAAAAATAAATGGTATGTATATAAAAACTTTGAATCACATGAATATAAAGATGTTATAGATTATTATTCTAAGGAAGAAGGTTTCAGTTTTGTATTTACAGTTACAGGAAATTATCTATATGAGTCTTTTGGCGGATTTAGTAAAATAGATATGGAAACTACCAAAGGTGTATTAGATGGATATTTTACTATAGATAATGAACAGTTTAATATTAATGGTAATGCTGTAAAAGAGTTTGTTCATAGCGTATTTTAAAAAGGATATAGTATGTCAGATAAAAAGAAATTCGAGAGATTATTTGGATTATATACTTCATTGATATTAGATGGATTTATAGATAAAAATAAACTTATGCATTCTAATAATATGTCTTTAAGAACATTGCAAAGAGATATAGAAGAAATACAGAGATATTTGCAAATAGATTTGATTTTAGAAAATGATAGATATACAGCAAAAAAAGAAGATTTAAAAAAATTAAAAAAGGGACTTAATTTAGATAATGATAATCTAAAAAATAATGTGGATATACTATTTTCTGTATTTATGAAAAAAGTAAGTTCAAATTTATCGCTTATTCCTCATTCAACTATATCAAAATTATTACCCCAAAATGTAGACAATGAGTATTATGATGTTATTGTAATTTCAAATAATGAGATAAATAATATAACTGGTGATAGTGAAAATATAGAAAAATTACTTTCTTGTGTTAAGGATTTGAATGATATAAGTTTTGATTATTATATTCAAAGCAGTGATATTAATTATAAAGTTAAAGCTATAGCATACCTTATTTACTATTTTCAGGGTATATGGTATTTGGTTGCTTATGATCATAAACATGAAAAGATAAAAACTTATTCTATCAGTAATATATCTAATATTTCAATAGTTCAAAAATTAAAGTTCAATAATAGTAAAGAAAAAGAGGAACATGATAAAGAACATAAAAATAGAATAGAGAATAGAGAAAAATTAATAAAACTAATAGAGAAAAAGAGAAGTATATACTGGAGTGATAATGAATTAATAAAAACTACTATTTGTTTTAATTCAGACGTTGCCCATTATTTTAAAAATAGAGATTATGGATTCAATCAGAAAATTAAAAAGAAATTAGAAGATGGTTCTATAATAGTTAATTTTGATTTTTCATCTTTTACAGAGTTTAGAATATTTGTAAGCCCTTGGCTTGGTTCTTTCAAGATAATATCACCTAAACAATTTAATGATGAACTTATAGAGCATTTAAACTATTCGTTATCTATTATGAATGAATAAAATAAAGAAAATGAGTTATAAAAAATAAGGGCATAAATTATATAATTTATGCCCTTTGTTATATTTTACTTTATGATAAACTGTATAGCATATCACCGTAAGTTGGAAGTTTCCAATATTTTTTTGATACAGTTCTTTCTAATTCATCTATTGTAACTCTCATATCTTCTAAACAAGCAAATATTTTATCTCTTGAGAATTTTGCTGATTTAGCTATATCATTAATTTTCTTAGCTTCTAAAGTATATCCTTCTAATTTTTCTAATTTAGAATCAAGGTCTTTTATTAAATCATTGAGTTTATTAATTAACTTTTTTTCAACATCAAATTTTAATTTTAAATTTCTTTTTTTATCGGCTGTATTTGCAAGCTCACCAACATATTCTATTGAGTATGGAAGTATTTGTTTATGCACCATATCTATTAATGTTAAAGCTTCTATATTAATTTCTTTAACATACTCTTCCATGCTTATTTCATATCTTGAATGTATTTCTGTTTCTGTTAAAACTTTATGTTTAGTTAATACTTCAATATTCTTTTTAGATATGAAATGAGGTAATGCTTCAGGAGTTGTTTTTAAATTAAATAAACCTCTCTTTTCTGCTTCTTTAACCCACTCATTAGAATAGTTGTTGCCATTATATATTATTCTTTTATGTTTTTTGAAAGTTTCTCTTATCAACTCATCAATATCTTTTTCTAAGTTGCTAGATTTTTCTAAAGTATCAGCAAATTGAGATAACGCTTCAGCTACTATAGTATTTAAGATGATATTAGGTCCTGATACGGAAAGACTTGATCCAACCATTCTAAATTCAAATTTATTTCCAGTAAATGCTAAAGGTGAAGTTCTATTTCTGTCAGTTGTATCTTTAGTTAATCTTGCTAAAGAATTAACTCCCATTTCCATTTCAACTTTTTCTTTTCCTTTATATTTTTTAGAGCTTTCCATAGATTCAAGTATCTCTGTAATATCATCTCCAAGAAATATAGATATAATAGCAGGAGGAGCCTCAGCAGCACCAAGTCTATGATCATTGCTGGCACTAGCAGTAGTTATTCTTAAAAGATCCTGATATTCATCAACCGCTTTTATTATGGCAACTAAAAATAATAAAAATCTTTTATTTTTAGAAGGATTATCTCCTGGATCTAAAATGTTTAATCCTGTATCTGTAGCAATAGACCAGTTATTATGTTTACCGCTTCCATTTACACCTGTAAAAGGTTTTTCATGAAGTATGCATGCCAAATTATGTTTTTCAGCAATTACTTTCATAAGCTCCATAGTGATCTGGTTTTGATCTGTAGCCATGTTTGTAAGTGTAAATTCAGGGGCCAATTCATATTGTCCAGGAGCAGCTTCATTATGCTCAGTTTTTGCAACTATTCCAAGTTTCCAAAGCTCATTATCAAGTTCTTTCATAAAAGCAAGAACTCTAGGTTTAATAGCTCCGAAATAATGATCCTCTAATTCCTGACCTTTAGGAGGGCAAGCACCAAACAATGTTCTTTTACAATATCTTAAATCAGGTCTTTGTAAATATAGATCTCTGTCTATTAAGAAATATTCTTGTTCAGCACCTACAGTAGTAAATACTCTATTGACATCATTATATCCAAATAATTTCAATATTCTTTTTGCTTCTTTTTCTATAACTTCCATAGAACGAAGTAGGGGAGTCTTCTTATCTAAAGATTCTCCGCTATACGAACAAAAGGCACTAGGTATGCATAATGTATCATCTTTTATGAAAGCATAAGATGTAGGGTCCCAAGCGGTGTATCCTCTAGCTTCAAATGTAGCTCTAAGTCCTCCTGAAGGAAAACTAGAAGCATCAGGCTCACCCTGAACTAATTCTTTACCTGTAAATTCCATACGAATGGAACCATCATCGGTTTGAGTAATAAAGCTTGTATGTTTTTCAGCTGTTATTCCTGTCATAGGCTGAAACCAATGGGTAAAATGAGTAGCACCTTTTTCTATAGCCCATTCTTTCATAGCATGAGCTACTACATTGGCAACTTCTAAATTTAAACGCTCTCCATTTTTTATGGTTTTTATGAGTTTTTTATAAATGTCTTTAGGAAGTTTGTCCTTCATAACATTATCATTAAAAACCATACTACCAAAAATTTCTGGTATTTTTTTCATTTTATATATTTCTCCCTAAGAAATTTATTATAAAAAATTATAATTAAATTGCAAATATTATATCATTAGTTTAAATTAATTCAATATTACTATTAGAAGTTATGAGAAAAAAATTAGAATTTTATATATTTTCATGTATAAATTGTTTTAATTTGTATAATGCTTTTAATAATTCTTTCCTGTCTATATTATTCCTAGATGAAAATAATACTTTTATATCATTGATTTCAGAAAGAGACATATAATCATCACTAGCTATTCTTTGATAAATATAGTCAAGAGCTTTTAATATAGCATCAGTATAATCTTTGAATTGAAAATATTCATTTGGTAAATTCCATATAAGTGCTTCTGTTATAGCAGGAGTTAATTCATTAATGTATTTAATTTCAGTAGAAAAAGTTAAAAATATATTCTTAAATAACTTTATTAAATTAATAAAATTAGAGCCACAGTCATGTTCTTTTTTATCAAAATTCCTATTATCTAGTTTAGGATAGAAAATTTCATTTTTTTCATTACTATCTGTAACTAAAGCACCTTCAACATTACTATCTACATTTTTAAATGAAGGTATTAATACAATTTTTTCATTTTCATATTCTAAAATTAATGATGATGATGTAACATTAACCTTGTTTGAATATAAATCATTATTTTTGATTAATTCTAAAATAGAAGATTTAAATTTTCTAGTATCAGATGCAGCATTTATATCATCTAATATTAAGAATACATTTAAATATTCCATATAGGTTACATCTGTTCTATTTCTTTTTGAACCAGTAGGAATAATAGAAATATTATTAAATTGTTTATGAGAAGATATCAATTTGGATATGAAATCCAATTTTTTTTCTATTTTATAATATGGGTAAGCTGTAAATCCGCTTACCCATCTATTTATATATTCATATAAATCTATATTATCCATTTTATATTTACACTCTTTTTAGAGCTGCAGCAAGTATTTTATCTAATGGTAAAACCTCATCAACACCGCCTCTGGCAATTGCTTCTCTAGGCATTCCAAAAACAGTACAAGTTTCTTCATTCTGAGCGATATTGTAAGCACCTGCATCTTTCATTTCTTTCATACCATTGGCACCATCATCACCCATACCTGTAAGTATTATTCCAATAGCTTTGTTTTTAGCATAAACAGCACCGCTTCTGAAAAGTACATCTACAGAAGGTTTATGTCTTGTAACAGGCTCACCATCTCTTACTTCAATGTAATATTTACCGCCTCTAACTTTAATCATAGTATGTTTAGCACCTCTTGCTAATACAGCCTGTCCTCTTCCTATACTCATACCATCTTCAGATTCAAATACATCTATTTTAAGAATGCTATTTAATCTTTTAGCAAATGAAGTAGTAAAGTGTTCAGGCATATGCTGAGCAATAACTATAGGAGGAGCTGAAGGTGTAACATTTTTAAGACATTCTATTAAAGCCTCTGTACCGCCTGTTGAAGAACCTATAAGAATTATTTTATCCATAGGAGTTTCTCTTGAAGGTGTAAGAGGAAGTATTATATCTGCAGTATTTTTTTGATAAACTTTAAAGCCGGCTGTTTTTGGTGCTTCCAAACTAATAGAACTTCTTTCTGTAGTAGTAGCAGCAGGTTCTGTTGGAACAGTAACACCATGTTTTCTGTAAAACTTAGCTCTGTTTGCATAAGCATTTTTTATTTTTTCAACTAGATCTGTAGCTAATTCTTCTACACCATCTCTAACATTTGCAGAAGGCTTTATAACATAATCAAAAGCTCCAATATTTAAAGCATCTAAAGCTAATTCTCTATGTTTATCCAAAAGAGAACTAAACATTATTACAGGGATAGGGTTGTTAAGCATAAGCTTTTTAAGATATGTAATACCATCCATTTCCGGCATTTCAATATCTAAGGTAATAATGTCAGGTTTAAGATTTTTGACCTTATTTTCAGCTAAAATTGGATTTGCTGCAGTTCCTACCATTTCTAATGCAGGGTCTGAGTTTACAATTTTAGTAAGTAACTGTCTGATTAATGCGCTATCATCAATAGCTAATACTTTAATTTTTGTAGCCATATAAAATCCTTAATTATTAATATATTAAAACAATGTAATGTCTGATTTTTCTTCAAGTTTATGCTGTAAATTTTTAGAATATTTAATTTCTTGTTCAGCTGAGAATTCTTTAGTTTTACCTTCTAGTTTTTTCATAAGTACTCTATTTTCAGTATTGAAAAAGAATACTTTTCTAGGCCAAGAACCGCCTATATCCTCACTTACTATAGGTATTTTCTCATCTGCCAAAAATTTCTTAGCAAATTGTATGTTCTTATCAGGTACTTGAAGAATATTACTAGTCATACCTGAAAGTACATGTCCGCCTCCAAATATTTTAGCTGTAAGGTTTTCTTTTTTACCGCCTAATTTAATAATTTCGTTTATAAGAACCTCCATTGCAAAAACACCGTATCTAGTATTATTATAATCTTCAGCCGGATTTTCCCATTCTCTCATTTCAGGAAGCATAAAGTGATTCATACCTCCGAATTTTAATTTATTCTCAAACAGGCATACAGATATACAACTGCCTAGAACTGTTTTTATTACAGCAGGTTCTTTTGAAGCATAATAACCACCTATGTATATTGTGATTCTCTTAAAATTGCTATTGGCTGCTGCTGGAAAATCAATCATTATTACACACCCCTAGTTAAATCTTTTTATAAATATTGCTTGCCACATATTTAAATTTATCGGACACTCCAAATAATGTTTCTGAATGCCCTATAAATACTAAACTGTCTTCTTTCAAATATCTATAAAATTTATTAAATAATTCCTTTTGGAATTCTTTATCAAAATAAATAATAACATTCCTGCAAAATATCAAATCGAATTGAGTATGAATATCAAAATCTTCATCTTTGAAATTTAATTGTCTAAAAAATAAATTCTTTTTTAGAATATCTTTAACTTTATATAATCCCTCTTTATCACCAGTACCTTTTAAGAAATATTTTCTTAATATATTTTCTTGTATTGGTTCAACAGATTCTTCTTTATAAATACCAGCTCTGCCATGCGCCAATACATTTGTATCTATATCGCTAGCTAAAACCTTTATATCATATTTATCATAATTAGCACCAAAATATTCATGTAAAGTCATTTGAATAGTGTAGGGCTCTTCTCCTGTTGAGCATGCTGCAGACCATATTCTAAGATTTTTTACTTTGCCAGCTTTAAAATTCTTTTCCCAATCTGGAAGAAATGTGCTTTTCATATACTCGAAATGCTTGTTTTCTCTGAAAAAGTCAGTCTTATTTGTGGTAACAGCATTAACGAAATTAGTTAATTCCTCATCTTTAGCATTTTTTACAAAGTCTATATACTCTCTAAAAGAGTCCATTTTTAAAGCTCTTAGTCTTTTACTTAACCTTGAAGTTACTAAAGCTCTTTTATGACTAGTCATTTGTATTCTAGTTTTATCATAAATAATTTTAACTAATTCATTAAACTCAGCATCACTCAGAGCCGGCATATGCTCATTCATATCTTCCATTTTTATACCTCAATGATATTATACTGTTTGATTGGTTGTTTCATTAGATTTTATGATTTCTTCTATAGGAAGAACCATAATAATCTTATTTTCCAATCTAATAACATTAGAAATTTGAAGTCCTCTCATATTATCAATAGGAGTTTCTGTCATCTGGCTTTCATAAACTGTAATAACATCACTTACCATATCTGCCAATATACCAAATTTTCTATTAGTAGTAGATATAACTATAATAACATCATCTTCAATAGAATGATCATCTCTTCTATCCAAACCAAATCTTATTCTTATATCAACTATATGAAGAATATTACCTCTTAAATTCATAAGTCCTCTCATAAATTTAGGGCTTCCAGGAACAGGGGTTATATTAGTTACACCTACAATACCTTCAATACTCAATACATCAAGAGCATATTCTTCATTGTCGATTTTAAACACTAAAAATTGCTGACTAGGTTCAATAGAAATGTTTTCATCATGTTCTAAAGATGTACCTCCAACCTGAGGTATATTAGCTGCATTTATTTTTTGATTATCTAACATGTTACAATCCTTTATTTTACGCCGTTATTAATTTTTCCTTGTAAAGACATATTTACTAGTCCTTGTATATCTATAATAAGGGCTATTCTTCCGTCTCCAAGTATAGTACCTCCGGCTATTCCAGCATGTTTGCTGAATGCTGAATCTAAAGATTTAATAACTACCTGCTGTTGATCTAAAAGTTCATCAACAAATATAGCACATTTTCTATATCCAGCTTCAACAACTACAACTATACCATCATCTATATTCTCAACTTGTGTATCTATTTCAAATACTTTGTGTAATCTAATTAAAGGCAAATACTCATCTCTGATTTTTATCATTTCACCTTTGCCTTCAAAAGGTTTCACCTGTTCATTTTTTACTTTTATTTGCTCTATAATAGAAATCAAAGGCATTATGTATATTTGTTTACCTAAAGCAAAAGTGATACCTTCAATAATAGCTAATGTTAAAGGTA
>CASEHG010000331.1 GCA_949287565.1 uncultured Brachyspira sp. | reverse complement strand
TAATAAGAAAAAAATATACTAAAAAATACCGTTATTTATACTATTGATAAAAATTATTTGTTAATATAATATTGTAAATATTAATAATAATTCTTAAAAGGTAAAAGGTTTATTTATGAATTTTTTAGAAATAGAATTAAATAAAGATAAAAAAATAATAAGCGAAGATTTTAAATATAGAAAAAGATTAATAGTAGTATTTATAATATCAATATTGGTTGCCGCCTTATTATTGATAAGATTATTCTATTTACAAATAATACAAAATGAACATTATGACAGCTTAGCAAGAAACAATAAAGAACAAATTATACCTATAGATGCATACAGGGGTGAAATATACGATAGAAATGGTGTTATAGTAGCAGAAAATATAAAAACCTACACAATGTATATGATACCCGTTTATTTACCTAAAAATTATTTTGAAAGAGAAGAATTATTATATAGAGTGTCCAAAGTATTTAATATAGATTTAGGACATATAAAATCAAGTTTAGAAAAAGTATCAAAAAACAGCTATGAATCAGTAGAAATATCAGAAAATATAAGCATGGCACAAATGAGTTATTTGGCAGAGAGGTCTGAAGAATACCCCGGAGTTTATTACGGCAGCAAATCGGTAAGACACTACCCTCTTGGCGAAACTATGACGCATGTACTTGGATATATAGGAAACATATCACAGGAAGAGTTTGAAAGCAAACAAGCAGAGGGATATAGAAGAAACAGTGTAATAGGTAAAGAAGGTGTTGAACAGTTTTATGATAAAGAGCTTAGAGGAATAGACGGTTATGTTCAGTGGATAGTAGACTCAAGAAACAGAGTAAAAGAAACTATAAGCCCTGCAATAGGAAAGCCTATACCGGGAAAAAAACTTATATTGAGTATAGATTCTAAAATACAAAAAGACGCTGAAGACCTAATCAGATGGCAAGTTGGTACTGTAATAGTATCAAAACCTACTACAGGCGAAATATTAGCTATGGTAAGCTCTCCTTGGTATGATCCTAACATCTTTATAGGTAAAATAGACAGACAAAAATATGCAGAACTTATAAATAACCCAGCAAATCCATTCTGGAATAAGGCTATAAGAGGAAGATATCCTCCAGGTTCTACATTCAAGCTTGTAACAGCAGTAGGAGCATTAACTGAGAAAAGAATAGGTGTTAATACAACAAGATTCTGCGGCGGCGGTATGCTTCTTGAAAATAGATTCTACAGATGTACAGGTCAGCATGGATATGTAAATATGTATAAAGCTATACAGTATTCATGCAATACATATTTCTATAACCTAGCTTATGAATTAGGACCTAACTTCATTAAAAGATATGCTGAAATGTTAGGTTTCGGTGATGTTACAGGTATAGATTTACCTGGTGAAAAGGTTGGAGTTGTTCCTAGTGCCGATTGGAAAAGAAGAAAAATCGGAGAGTATTGGTGGGACGGTGATACTATTCAATACGTTATGGGACAAGGTTATATGTCTGCTACACCTATAGCGGTTCATATGGCAACTTCAGCTATAATCAATGACGGAGTTATGTACAGACCTCATGTTGTTAAAGAGATAAGAAGTTCTCAAACTGATGAAGTTATATACAATAATGATAAAGTAATAATCAAAAAATTAGATATAGATAAGAATATATTTACAGTAGTAAAAGAAGGTATGAGAATGGCTGTAACAGGCGGTACTGCTAGAAATGGTGCTTGGTCGCCTAATATTAAATTGGCAGCAAAAACAGGTACAGCACAAAACGCTCAAGGTAAAGACCATACTTGGGTTACAATATTTGGACCTTATAATCCTAGACCTACTGATGATATGATAGCCGTTACAGTTATGCTTGAGCATAGTGGTGGCGGTGGTGGTACTACTGCAGGCCCTATAGCTACAGCAATGCTTCGTTCTATATTAGGCGGAGAAGATGCTGTAGAGGCTAGAAATGTAATTTATGCTAGAATGCAGTATATATATCAGCAGATAAGACTTGCAAGAGAAAAAATGAGAGCAGAGGCAGAAGCTCAGCAAAACGGAGAAACTTTAGAAAATATTGACGGAGAACAGCAAAAACAAGAAGAAAAAACTGAAGAAGACGAGAGGATAAAATATGAATGATAAAAAAGAATTAAAAAAATTATTTGTCTTCGATTGGAAAATATTAGCAGCTGTAATATTTTTAATGACTGCAGGGGCTATTGCTGTATATTCTTCAACATACTCCCCTGAATCCGGAAAAACTAGCTGGATGTTTTTAAAGTTTATATTCTTCTGTGCAACAGGTATAGTTTTAATATTCATTAGCATGTTTATAAATTATACTAAATTAGCAGAACATAGAATGTCTTTATATATACCTATGCTTGGGGTATTAATATTAGTATTGATACCCGGAATAGGAACTACAGTAAACGGCAGCAGCAGCTGGTTATTTGGTATGCAGCCTTCTGAATTCGGTAAAATAGTTGTTATAATCTTTCTAGCCGGTTATTTGGATCAAATAGGAGATAAGATAAAAGAAATAAAATATTTCGCTTTGGCAGGACTTTTTATTTCAATACCTATAGGTTTAGTACTTCTTCAGCCTGACTTGGGTACTGTGCTTGTATATTGTTTTATAGTATTCATAATGCTTTTTGTGGGCGGTGTTCCTACAAGATATATTATAGCTTTAATAAGTATAGGCGTTATAGGACTTTCAATACCTATGTTCCTTGAATATAAAAGAATGTCTGATGATATAGATAATATTTTATTTAACTTCTTATCTCAAAGAATATATATAGGTTATTTGGCAGGAATATTTTTATTTGTATCTGCACTACTCCTTACATTGAATTTCTATATGAATAGTAAATATGTTGGTTTATTAGCATTTACTTTCTTTGTATTATTCTTATGTATGGGAGCAGCATTAACTTTTGACATAGGATTAAAAGAGTATCAAAAGCAAAGATTATTAGTATTTATGAACCCTCAATTAACTAGATTAAGTTCCGGTTATAATATAATACAATCTCTTATAGCTGTAGGAAGCGGAGGATTATTCGGAGAAGGATTTTTAAATGGAAGTCAGTCACAATTAAACTTCATTCCGCAGCAGGTAAATGACTTCATATTCTCAAATATATGTGAAGAATGGGGATTTATAGGAAGTGCTTTGGTAGTTTTGGCTTATGCTGTTATATTTATAAGAGGAACAATGGCAGCATATTTTGCTAAGGATAGACTCGGAGCTTTGATAGTATCCGGAGTAATAGCTATGTTTTTATGCCATGTTATTATTAATATAGGAATGGTTGTTGGAATAATGCCTATTACAGGATTAACTTTGCCATTTATAAGCAGCGGAGGTTCATCTATATGGACTTTTGCAATATCAATAGGTTTAATATTTAATGTAGAAGCAAGAAGGTATGTTCATTAAAAAGTTTGAGTTATGAAAAATAATATTTTAACAGAAAAAATTTTAATTGTAGATTCCAGTATAGACTATGCTAAATTTCTACAAACCTTTTTGAAGGAATCAGGATATTTATGCTATATAGCTTTATCTTATGATGAGGCCATTAATATGTCTTATGATAAAATACCTGATTGTATATTAGTTGATTATATGCTTCCTAATGCAGGAGCATGCCGACTTTCACAGCATATAAAAAACGATAATATGTTAAAAAATATTACTATACTATTTTTGACAGCAACTAATAGCAAATCCGAATTTCTAAAGGCTTATGAATGCGGTGCCGATGGTTTTTTCTTAAAATCATTAGATACAGATATTTTATTATCAAAAGTTAAATCATATATAAGATTAAAAAAAGTTATAGAATCTAATATAATGTATATGAATATGCTAAAACAGGATATTGAATATGCATCAAAATTGCAAAAATCGATACTCTCTTATGGAAATACCTCAATACCTAAAAATGACATATCTATTTTTCATTATGCCCCTAATGAAGTATCAGGTGATTATAGCGGAATAAAAAGCATTAATGATGGATGGTACTCTATACTTTTGGCAGATGTATCCGGACATGGTGTGGCTGCTAGTATGCTTACAATACTTATAAAATCTTTTTTTGATTCTCATATTGTAACTAATTCTCATAATACTTCTCCTGCTAATTTCATAAAAGAGCTTAATCAATTTTTTATAGAAGAAAATTTTGATAAAAACTTATTCGCCTCTGTATTTTATGCTACATACAATAATGAAACAGGAGAATTAATATGCTCCTCAGCAGGTTCACCTAAACCATTATTCAAATCCAAAGATGAAATACTTGAAATTGATGTAGGCGGACCTTTAATAGGAATGACAGAAGATATCGAATACACTGAAACTAAAATACAATTAAATCATAATGATATATTGTTTATATTCACAGACGGTGCTTATGAAATATTTGATAAAGACGGTAAAATGTTTGGAGATGAACTTTTAAAAAATCTATTTACAAAACATTCGCATAAAGATGTTAATGTAATAAAAGACAGTATAATAAAAGAATTAAAATCATTTTCAGATAATATATTATCAGATGACATAAGTATGATAATCTTAAGAAGAACTAATTAATAAAAGAAAGAAATCATAAATTATCAGCTAATATAAAATATACTATATCACAATATTTACAACTTTTTGTAAAAAAATTATAATTTATTTACATTTTTATTTGACATGTAAAAATATTTTTCTATACTAAGTTAATAAATGGGTATAGGAGTATTTAAATGAACAATGAAGTAAAAGTAACACACACATTAGCAGACCCTTCGCCGTACGGTTTATTTGGTCTTGCTGTAATCACATTTGTGGCATCTACTCAAAAGTTAGGTATCACTACAGGTGTATCAGGGCTTATCCCTTGGGCAATATTCTTAGGATGTATACCTCAATTTGTAGCCGCTATTGTAGATTTTAAAAAAGACAATGTATTCGGTGCAACTGTATTCGGATCATTTGGATTGTTTTGGTTTGCAGTAGCTGTTGTTTGGCTTATATCTGTAGGAGTATTTGGAGAAGATATGAAAAGCACTCTTGATATGAAACAATTCGGAGTTGTATGTGTAGCATATTTATTCCTTGTTGTACCTTTGACTTTTGGTGCTGCTGAAGCTCATAAAGTTTTATTCTTTATTTTTATTGCAGTAGATGTATTATTAGTAGCTATGGCATTAAACTATTTTGGTATAGCTCCTAAAGAAACTCAGATTGTAGCTGGAATATCTGAACTTGCTGCTGCTTTAATAGGTTTCTATGGATGTGCTGCTGGAGTATTAAATAAAAACTTAGGAAGAGTAGTATTGCCTGTTGGAAAACCACTAGGAATATTCAAAAAATAGTATATATAGTATATTTTAGAAAAGAAGGTCATATATAATCAATTATATATGGCCTTTTTTATATGATATTTTTATCTAAATAATAAAAAAATATGATAACTAAATATTTTATTATTACGATAATAATTATGATAACAAAATATTAGTTGACATATTATTGTTTTTTCTATATTATGTTATTATATATTTATCTATTGCAATAAGGTGATTAAAGGTTATGAAATTAAAAATAGGAATTTTAACTATAGTAAACTTAATAGCATTTATAGCACTATTATATATGTTTGATATATTCGGTGTTGTTAATTATTATACTTTAATGCGTAATAAAATAGCACCTAATGTACCGGGATTTTTAACAAGATTCACTCAAAAACCTAGAGTAGAAGACATGACTCTTTTAGCAAGAGAAGATCTTAATAAAATGAGAGAATCATTCAATTTAAGAGAAAAAGATTTACAGGCTCAGGAGTCTTTAATAGCAAGCAGAGCAATAGAATTAAATACTCAATCTGAATTAATAGAACAAGACAGACAAAATCTTTTAAATGCTTGGTCTAATTATCAGGCTACTATGGATGAATCTTCTCAGTATCAATTAGTATTGACAGATTTAGCTAATAAAATCAATAGTATGCCTCCTCAAAACTCTGTTGCACTACTTAATCAGTTGGCTGCTAATGGTTCTGATGACTTAATTATAGACGTATTATTGGAAATGGACTCTATAGCTGCTGCTGAAGGAAGAAACAGTACAACTTCTTATCTTTTAAGTTTGATGGATCCAAATGTAGCTGCTAGAATATTAGAGAAATATGAAGCAAGATCTAATCCTGGAAATAATACTGTACCTTCTTCACCTAATGACTTCCCTAATTATTTACCTGATCAGATGAATAATGATGCTATGCTTAATGAAGGTATAATGGATATGGGAGCATAAAACTTTATATTAAAAATAATGAGCCGTTTCTAAATATTTAGAAGCGGCTTTTTTATTTTAACTTAAAAATCAATATTGACAAATAAAGGCTTATAGGGTATAACTTCATTAAAAGTTAGTATGACAGCAGAATTCATTGATAATAATGAAAATTCTAAAGAATAAAAAACGACTGCTAAACAGATTGACAGCAATGCAGAAGCTAATAAAACTTTATAAAGATGTTATAATAGATAAAATATCAAAATTATTAAATCTTGATAAAAAATAAAAATTATGACATAAGCATAATTAATGAAACAAAACATATAACTTATGGAGATTATATCTATGAAAAAAATTATATTAATATTTTTAGCAATATTTTCTTTTAATCTTTATTCCCAGAATATTGATGATAAGCCTATGAAAATAAATAAAAATTATTTCACTGATGATGGTAATTTGAAAAACAATAGAAACTTATCCGTTTATGCTATTAGAAAAATTAGATTCACAGATAAATCATCTTATGAAATGATAATATTAAAAAATAATTATTGGTATTATTACAGTCTATTTCAAATAGAACAAAACAATAAATACAATTATATAGGAACTATTGCTTTTAAAAGTTTTAATCAAACAGAAGAACTTGTTGGAAATATAGTTTATAAAGATAATTTTTTCACTTTAGAACATACTGTTATGTCTAATCTAAAAATGTATATAACATTCAAATATAATGATGATAAAAAAATATATTTAGATAAAGCTAGTATGATTGTAGATATTATTGATAATAGTGCCACAGCAAATACTAATGAATCCAAAACAACTTCTAAGCAGGTTAATGGTAATGTAGTACCTAATAAGATTTTATACGAAGATGTTACAATGGATATGGTATCAAAATTATTGAGTCTTGATTTATAATTATATTTTCTAAATAACTAATTATAAAAAATATAATTTTTTATTAAGATATTAAAATATATACCTAAACAAATACAGTTTGTCAAAAATATAAATTTATTTTTGTTTTTATATCTGGGG
>CASEHG010000330.1 GCA_949287565.1 uncultured Brachyspira sp. | reverse complement strand
GAAAATATAATAATTTTTGGAACTACAAACGCATACATTCAGCTTTAAATTATGATACACCTATGTTATACTTTAAGAAATTAAGGAATACTTAAATGCAATATGTTTGGCACCTGTGCAGATATATTATGTTTTTTTATATATTAATGATGAAATTTTTATAACTTTTTGATATTGTAATATATCTTAACTAAGAAATCAATATTTTTTATTTTTTTAAATAATATTAATATTGTATATAATGATTATTTAATTTGTATAAAAAAGGGACTTAAACTTAATAGTTCAAGCCCCTTTAATTTATATGTTTTTAAATATTAGCTCCATATAATAAGTTTCATATCGAATTTATAGCTTAAATCTTTATGATATGGATACATTCTTATAGCATAACCGCTTTGTCCGCTATTAGTACATTCCAAAGTTCCTGAGAAAGAATGTCTTCCATTTCCTAAATCAGAAGAATGCTTCATTTCTACTGTGATAGGATCTATGATTTCTTCTTTCATGCTTAACTTACCATGGTAAAGTTCTACTCTTACAGAATCAGGTGCTATATCTCCAAGATTAACTATAGTTTTAACTTCAAATTTGCTTCCAACTTTTAAATTTCTTGAAGGCATTTCAGAAATTGTGTTTTCAATAAGAACTTTAGACCATTTTGAAGCTATATCTTGTTTCCAAGCCTTTAATTCTTTAGCTTTAGCAAATTCATTTTCAGTCATATTGAAATATCTTCTGCTTGCATTGTTATAGAATTTATGGAAATAATCAGCAACCATTCTATTAGTAGAGAATACCGGACAAACAGTTTGCATACTCCATTTCATAGCAGCAACCCATTGTCTAGGTATATTATCTCTTCCTCTTTCATAGAATAGAGGTATTATTTCATTTTCTAAAACATTATAAAGAGCTTTACTTTCAACTTCATCTTGATATTCTAAGTCAGTATATTCTTCTCTGTTACCAATAGGCCATCCATTCTGACCATCATAAGCTTCATCCCACCATCCGTCTAATACACTGAAGTTTAAACCTCCGTTTGGTGGTACTTTCATACCGCTTGTACCGCTTGCCTCTAAAGGTCTTCTAGGGTTATTAAGCCATACATCAACACCTTGTACCATATATCTAGCAACATTTATATCATAGTCTTCAATGAATACTATATGATCTCTGAAATCTTCTCTTCTGCAAATTTCAGCAATATTTCTTATCAATTCTTTACCGCCATTATCATGTGGGTGAGCTTTACCAGCAAATATGATTTGTACAGGTCTTTCAGAATTAGTAACAATTTTCTTTAATCTTTCTAAATCTCTGAAAAGCAATGTACCTCTTTTATAAGTAGCGAATCTTCTAGCAAAACCTATTGTTAATGCTTCAGGAGAAAGTATTTGATCAGCATGTTCTATTTCGCTTTTTGTGAATCCTCTGTTTGTTATTTGAGTTTTTAATCTTTCTCTACAGAAGTCAATAAGTCTTTCTTTTCTTCTTTCATGAGTTCTCCAAAGTTCTGCATCAGGTATTTTTTGAACTCTTTCCCAAATTTCATATTCTAAAGGTTTAGTTCTCCAACGAGGTCCTAAATATCTGTCTAATAAGTTTTGCATATCAAAAGATATCCAGCTTAAAGTATGAATTCCATTAGTAATAGAATCTATAGGAAGCTCATTAACAGGAACACCTTTCCAAATATCTTTCCACATAGCTCTTGATACATGTCCATGAAGTTCACTAACACCGTTATTTTCAGCAGAAAGGTTAAGAGCAAGTACTGTCATACAGAAACTTTCTTTTTGATCGTCTGGATTGATTCTTCCAAGTCTTATAAATTCATCCATAGTCATATCTATATGTTTAACATAATCAGTGAAATACTTCTGAATCATATCTATAGGGAATATATCATTACCAGCAGGTACAGGAGTATGAGTTGTAAATATATTAGAACTATATACAACTTCTCTTGCTGTATTTTTATCTAAATGATTATTTTCCATTAACTGTCTTATTCTCTCTAAAGAAAGAAAAGCACTGTGTCCTTCGTTCATATGGTATATAGTAGGTTTAATTCCTAATTTCTCTAAAGCTTTAACACCGCCTATACCAAGTAATATTTCCTGCTGTATTCTAGTTTCTAAGTTACCGCCGTAAAGCTGAGCAGTAATATCTCTGTCTTCAATTCTATTTTCTTCTATATTAGCATCTAAGTAGTAAAGTTCTATTCTTCCTACATTAGCTTTCCAAATTTGAGCATAAACTTTTCTTTCAGGTAGATCAACATCTACTTTCATAGTTTCGCCGTTTTTATCTAAAACTTTTTCTAAAGCTAAGTTAAAGAAATCATTTTCTATATCATATTCCTGCTGCCAACCATCAGCATTTAAATATTGTCTGAAATATCCTTTTCTATATAAAAGTCCAACTGCTACTAATGGCAAACCCAAATCACTAGCAGATTTTAAATGGTCTCCTGATAATATACCAAGACCGCCTGAATAGTTAGGTAAAGATTCATGCAAACCATATTCAAAAGAGAAATAAGCTATTTTTTCATTAGGAGTTTTCTGACTTTCATCTAAACTATTATACCAAGTTTCCTGCTTCATATAAGTTTTAAACTCATCATAAACTTCAGCCAAATTCATCATAGCTGCATCATCTTGAAGCATAGCATCAAAACGTTCCTGAAGAGATTCTCCCAACACTCTTATAGGGTTATGATCTCTTTTCTCCCAATTATCAATATCTATTGTTCTTAATAAAGTTACTGCTTTCTGATTCCAGCACCACCAAAAGTTTTTAGTAATTTCTATAAGTGGTTCTAATTCTTTTGGAACCGATGGTGAAACCATATATTTATTTAATTTCATAAAATTACCGCCTTAAAAATTATTTTAGATATACCTCTGCTTATTCTATAATATTTTACAATAAAATCAATGAATTTATTTAATAATTCTTATTATATAGTTAAT
>CASEHG010000329.1 GCA_949287565.1 uncultured Brachyspira sp. | reverse complement strand
TTTTGAAACTTGACACTGTCCGTGCCTTCTGCAGGCGTGCAGTGGGAAAAGTTAATAAATGAATTAAAAAAATTAAAAGGAATTAGGGGAGGGTGGGCGGGCAGAATAAATTTTTAAAATAAAAAAGGCTTACCATTATATTATAACAGCAAGCCTAATAAAAATATATATAACTTTTTAATTAGCAGCAGAATCGTTTTTTATACCTGTTAGAGATTCTTCTATAGTTGTATCTGAAGATGTTTCTTCCTCTCCTATAACAGATTTTGCAAGATTCTTTATTTTATCGCTGGCAGATGAAGTTGCTAATGTTTTTATAGCATCATACATGTTTCCTGTAGGTGCTGATTCTTTGTATAAATTAAGTATTTCCATAGTGATCGCTTCTGAATTATCATTTTTAAGTCTGTAAATTAAAAGTTCTTCTATTTCAGGCTCGGATTTATAATTTGATAAAGCCTTAATAGCATAAATACGTACAGAATCACTGTCATTTTTAGCAGCTTCTATTACATCTTTTTTCACATCTCCATAAGCACTGTATTCAGGAAGTACATAAATAACCCTTGCTGTAATCTCAGGTAAATCCTCAGCAAGAAGTTTTTGAAGTATCTCATAGTTTTCAGCACTAGGATAAGCACCCAATGCCACAACACCCATATATCTAACTAAAGCAGGTTCTCCAGCATTTTGAGCCGCATTCTGACAAATCTTTTCACCTTTAGTGTTTTTAGTTATACTGAAATATCTTAATATCTCAACTTTAGTACTTGATCCAACAGTATTATTTGTATATATTTCTAATAAATAATCTGCAGCCATCTCTGATTTTATAGCACCCAAAGCATTTACCATACTGTCTAATACAAGCCCTGAAGCATTTGTAATTTCTGACATTATAGGAGTTTCATATTGAATATCCGGATAAATAGAACATAGATAATAAGCATCTTTTCTTACACTATCATTTTCATCTTTAATGGCATATTCTATTATAGCTTTTGCATTGTCATTTTTATTCTGTTTAAAGAAATTGATAATCTCGCTTTTTACTCTGTTATTCTTTTCTTCAGGATAATGACTTGCAAGCATAGCAATATCAGCTTCATTTTTTGTTCTTTTTATTTTAGCAATAGTGGCTATTTTTTGAGTAGGAGTTCCAAATTTAAAAGCCTTTTCATATTCAGCGTTAATTCCTCCTGATGATTCAGCAGTATTTGTTGAAACGGTAGGAGCTGTAGGAGCTTCATTAGTAGGACTTTCTGAAAAAGCTTTAAAATTAATTAGAATAGTTAATAATAAAGTGCAAACAACAATATTTCTCATAAAATAAAAATTTCCTTAAAGTTTATAATAAAACCTCCCTTAAAATATAAATAATAAAGAAGGTTTGTTTTTTACTATTCTATATACAATCAATTTCCCTGATATGTACTTTCACTTCTTACATCCAAATTAGAAATGTAAGTGTTATATTTTACTAAATCTTGATCATTGGCTATTATAACAAACTCATATCTTCTAAGATCATTTTGAGTAGGATATTCAGGAAGAGCTTCACCAAGAGGACTTTCTATAACTCTTTCAGAAGGTATTCCTTTAGCCAACAAGTATGCCTTACCGTTTTTAGCTCTTACAACAGAAAGATTATAATTATAAGGATAAGCCTTTCCTCTGTTGCTAGTATGAGCTTCCAAAACTATATTCACATTAGGGTTCTTCTCTAAAAACTCTACAACCTGATTGAATGACATTTCAACAGTTGGAGGCATATTAGTTTCTACAAATTTGAATATTACTTTTGGAGTAGTTTCTAATATTCTTCCTCTTTCAGTATCTCTTATAGAAGTATCCATAGGTAGATAAAGTTCTTCAGAACCATTTGTATCAGCTACTACTTCTTCAGGTTTTGGCTTTTCTTCTACTGTTTGAGTATCATCTGCTATTACTACATCTTCAGGTGTTGTGCTTGTAGGCGTACTTTTACATGCTATGACAAAGATCAATAAACTAAAAATAAATAAAACTTTTTTCATTATTTACTTAAACCTCAACATTAATTTGTTTCTTTATTAATGTCGACAGTTTTAGCAAAATCGTTATACTTTTTCAAATCATCTTCAGTCATTATTATTATAAATTCGCTTCTTCTATTTTCTTTTAGAGTAGGGTATTCAGGCAAAGCCTCTCCGAAAGCATTCTTTAATAATTTGCTGTTTTCTACACCTAATTTTATTATATAGTTGAAGCTTTTATCTGATCTTCTTTGAGATAATTTATAGTTATAAGGAGCAGGACCTTCTTTACTAGAATTTCCTTCTACCATTATTTTTACACCAGGATTATTATTTATTATTTGATAAACTAAATTATAAGCCTCTTTATAAGTTCCTATTTCTATAGTGTTGTCAAAACCAAATTTTACATCATAAGTAGAACCAGGCTTACCAACATCAGCTTTAGATTTAGGATCATGAAGTACTAATACTTTTCCTCTTGGAGTTTCTCTTACACTAGCCCCATCAGGAAGATTAAGGCCTTTAGCATTTTGATTATTTGCTTCAGTTGTTTTGAATCCGCTATTGTCTTCTGGACCAGTAGCAACAGGGGCACTTTTACATGCAGCTGCTAGTATAACTACTGACATAAGTAAAAATATTTTTTTCATAATTATCTTTCCTTAAAGTATCATATTTATATACTATTATATTAAAACAATTAACATAATATACATTTATAACAAAAATAATACTATATTTGTAAAATTGTAAAAACTATAGTTATTTTCATATATTGATAATTAATTATTTAATATATAAAGTTTAAACTACATTTAAAACATTTTGCATGAGTATTTTATTTTAATGACTTTTGATATATGCATTCAAATGTATCGCCTAAATTCTTACTTTTAGCGAAGGAACTATATATTCCTGATAAAAAGTTATTTTTTCTAATGAAATTAAATCCGAATACATCGCAAAATCTATTGTAATAAATGCTTTGATTCTCTAAATTTATGCATTTAAGTGAATATTTAGACATAAGTATATCCAAAGATTTGGGATTGGCTTCAAATGCATGATCTGACGGTACTATAGAAAAATAGTTTTTATTGAATTTTCCGCTTAAACCATTACCATTAGGAGTTGCAAAAGCTAATATTCCATCATCTTTAAGTGAGTAAATTATGCGTTCTAGAATACTTTCAAAATTGTATATATGCTCTACAACATACCAAGCAGTTATTATATCATATTCTTTTTCTTTGTATTTAAAATCTAACAAAGAGCAATTATGTACATTAAGATTAAGAGTGTTTATACAGTAGTTTGAGGCATATTCACTTATTTCTATACCTTCTGTTTCATATCCATATTCTCTTGCCTCTTTAAGAAAGAAACCCATTGCACTTCCTATATCAAGCACTTTGCCATTAGGTTTTATTTTCTTTATTTTTTCTAATCTTCTTTTAGCCAAAGCGGTTAAATTGGCACTGTCTTCCTCATATGTTTTTCCATACTGATTCTTATAATCTTCAACGAAATACTTAGAAGAATAATCTGTGAATGGAGGAAGAAAATATTTTCTAAATAGAGTATTACATTTTTGGCATTTATATAAATTGGATTCCAAATTTCTATTTTTCATTTCTATATTTCTGCTTTTACAAAAAGGACATTCTATATTTTTGAAATCTTTTATATTGTCTATTATAGTTTTTATACGCTCCAAAGATTTATCTGTATTTATCAACTTGCCTTTTTCTTTATACTTATTTTGCATATCATCATTAAATAGAAATTCTTTTAATTTATTTATTGCAGTATCAGTATCTATATTTTGAAAGAATCCCAAATTAAAGAAAAGCTCTTCCTGACTTCTAGCCAAATCATCATGATATTTCGTAGGAGAGAGTAAAATTACAGGTATTGAAGATTCTATGCATTCAAAGGCTGTAAGTCCGAAATAGGTTATAACTGCACTATATGGATTTTCAAATATATCAGTTCCGAAATTCTTATATTTTATATTACTATATTTGCTTTCTTTTTCTGTATCTATCAATACAAAATTTTTATCTTCTATTTTGCTTATTATTTCTATAGCTTTATTTTTTAATTCATTATTAAATCCCAAATAAAGAAGAATAGGGGCATCAGCATCATATTTTGGTTTTACATTAGAATTTAATATAGTGGCTATAAAAGGCTTTATATTTACCTCTTTGGAATTATCTATATTTGGAAGCATTTCTATAACTATATCAGCAAATGCTCTTTCATTTCCCACACTGTCTATTATTATAACATTACTTATTTTTTTTAATTCTTTAATATATTTAGAATCTACTTCTCTGCTGTCTACTATTATTAGATAAGGATTTAAATTTGCTATTTCATTATATTTGCATGTATTTATAGTATTATCTTTAAATATACCGCTATTATTATTAATAGAAGAAAATGTGAAGTTATAATATTCTTTTAATTTATTTGCTATGAACTTCATACGAGTAATATGTCCAAACCCGTATATTGTTCCTATATCTGTTATTATACATATATCCTGCATAAGTCGTACAACTATTTAAAATTTATTTATAATTCTCACTATTATATAACAAAAGAAATATTATTACAAATTAATATTTGGGGCGGGTGGGCGGGCAGATAAGATTAAAGAACAAAACAGCATTTTTATTTATTGTATTTTGTATAATTATTCATCATATCATTTATTCTATTCATAGTTTTTAAATCTTCATTGACTTTATTGTCGCTTTCATTATTTTCATTGCTTTTCAAATAAATATATGCATTATCACCATTATTATCAACTTCATCAATATTAATATTATTTTCAAGAAGCTCTTTTACTGTATCTTCTTTAAGCATTAGGCATGCATACATAAGTCCATTAACTCCATCATTAGTTTTGCTGTTAATATCTGCATTATGATTTATAAGAAGTTTTAATATATCGGTATTATCATGATTGCAGGCATAAATGAGCGGAGTAAATCCTTCATTATTTTTTGTATTAACATCAGCATTGTATTTTAATAATAGTTTAACAATATCAATTCTTTTATAAAATACAGCCGTAAGAAATGCATCGAAACCTTGTTTATTTTTGATATTTAAGTTGGCATTATTTTTTAGCAGAATCTCAGCAATTTCACTATGCCCGTAAAATGAGGCAAATATCAAAGCAGTCCAATTTTCATCGGTTTGTAAATTAATATCAGCATTATTTTTTATTAACTCTTCAGCGATATTAACTCTATTAAATATAGAGGCAAGCATTAATGCAGCAAAGCCTTCATCATCTAGTTTGTTTATATTGATATTTTTATTTAGGCATTCTTTTAATGTTTTTAAATCTCCGCTTTTAGCAGCATCAAAAAATTCTTTCATTTTAATTTAAACCTTATTCAATATAATAAAAAAAATTAACTTACAAAATTAAAGACTGTATTTTATATAAAAAATCAATATTTTCAATTATATTTATATTTTTTACATATTTTTTTATTGCAAAAACTTATTTTATTATTTAGAATATGAAAAAAAGTTTACATTAATTATGATAATTAGGGTATTTAAAGATGAAAAGATTTGCAGCATTTATAATTTTAATTATTATATTATTTTTATGTTTTTCATGTTCTAAGAAGGAAATGCCTCTTCCTGATGATAAGGTAGGGGAGTTTATATTAAACCCTAATGGACAGACTCCTTTATCATTGTTATACAAAATAGAAACTAATAATAATTATCCTGTTACTGTAATAACAGAGGGAAGATTAGGCGATGAAGATATAATTTTTACTTATCCTAAAAATTACGGCTCTAATTTTGCAATTCATGGACTTTATTCAGAAAATACAAATACCGTTCATATTATTAATGGAACAAATAGAATATCTACTAATATAATAGTTGATAAACTTTCTATAGACGGACTTTATATTCCAGCTACAAACAGAGTCATAAGAGATTTAAAGCCTGAAGAAAATGTATATTTTTTCAATATCAATGATGAGAGTTCTATTACTAATTTAAAGGATAATAATGCAGAATTATATTTTGCAAGTCCTGTTATAAATAGAAGTTGGAAAGGACTTTTTTTAATGGGAGTAAGCAGAAAAGGTAATTTGCGTTATGTGAATTATTCTAACTTCTATCTTACTAATGAAATAGCAAAAGTGATAAATCAAGATAATGATATTGTTATATATGATACTATGGGAGTAAGCGATTTACTTGGAAATGCAAAACTTGATGTTACTAAATTGAATATAGGTGTTCATCATGATGTTATAAGAAAAAAGTCTGACAGCAATTATATAATGCTTGCTAATTCACAGTGGGGCGTTGAAGATAGAATTTGCGAAGTTGATAGTAATGGAAATTTGATAAGAGATTTATATGTAGGCGATTTGATAAAAAAGATAGTTAATAAAAATGGCGATGAGGCAGAAAAAGAGTATTTAAAAAAATTGATATTTGATGAAGATAACAAATATTACAGTATAGGAAGAAAAGAAGATTTTCCTATGGATTGGGCACATTGTAATTCTTTAGTTTATGATGAGTCTAATGATATACTTTATTTATCTGTGAGAAGTTTAGCAGTTATGGCAGTAGACTATAGTGAATGGGAGCTTATTTGGTATATGGCTGATGATACTTTAGATACTATGGAATCATACAATCCTTACGGCAGATATTTAAAAGATTTAAAATCATTCGATCCTTATAAAGTATTAGGTGATGGAAATACTGACGGCCCTAAAAGTCAGCATGCTTTATTTTTAATAGCAACTAATATAATAGGTATGTTTGACAATCAAGGCGATGAAGATACAAATCCTAATGGTTCAAGATATGTAGAATATAAAATAACTGGTTCTCATGGTTCTTGGAAGGCTGAAAAGATCTATGAATATAAAACAGAAAATAGATTATATTCTCATTATATATCAGATATAGATTTTTTAAGCAATGGAAATATGCTTCTTGATTTTGGTAATAATGCTCAGATAATGGAAGTTGATAAAGAAACAAAGGAAGTTTTTTATCATTTGAAATTTGTAGTAAAGACTTGGGGTATTTATAGAATTGATAAAATGCCTTTATATTATTCTGATGAGCATCAATATAGTGAGGATAGCTCTTTTATAAATTAAACAATTTTATATTGATGGAGGGTTGCTGTATGAGTGATGTATACGAAAAAATTGTTAATGAAAAATATATAGGAAAGGAAGTTAATCCTATAAATCAAAGTGATATATTGCATCTTGCTGATATTTATTCAAAAAAGTTCAATTTAAAAACTACTAATAATAATATAGCATTATTAATAGTAGATACACAGAGAGATTTTATAGATCCTAAAAAAGGTTCTTTACCTGTAAAAGGTGCTATAAAAGATATAAAGAGAATAATAAATTTTATATATTCAAATTTAGAAGATATATCAAGAATTTATGTGACTATGGATACTCATTATTATGATTCTATATTTCATCCATATATGTGGAAGAAGTCTAATGGAGAAGATGCTGATCCTTTTACTGAAGTTACATTGGACAAAATATATAATCATGAAATTATACCATTATATAAAAAAGAGCAAATACAATATTTAAAAAAGTTAGAAAAAGCCAATGCAAGAAATCTTATAATATGGCCTTATCATTGTATTCATGGTACAGATGGATGGCTTATAGAAAAACAGCTTAATAATATACTTTTATTTTATGAAAGACTAAGAGAAAAAAATATACATAAGATAATAAAAGGTACTGAACGTTTAACTGAAATGTATGGTGCTGTAAGACCTGAAGTTGTTACTCCTGAAACTAGATTTTTTGATATGGCTTGGGTTTATGAATTAAAAAATTATAAATACATATATGTTTGCGGAGAGGCAAAAGATTTTAGTCTTTATAATACATTATGTCAAATTTGCGATGTATATTCAAGCGATAAAAATATCACTAAAAAAATTAATGTTATGATAAACTGCAGCAGTAGTATATATAATACTAAAGAAATTGAAAAAAAGTATAGTCAATTACAAAAAGATTATGGCATCAATATAATAGAAGTATAATTACAATTATTTTTTAATTTTACAATTAACAATATATAAATTCATTAGTTATATAAATGCAGCTCTGATTTTTATGTGGGGTAGTAATGGATAGTTTAATTTCAGCTGATAATTATTGGGCTTTATGGGCCATAGTTGTTGGATTTGCGACTTTGAGTATAGTTCTTGAACAAAAATATAAATGGGCTTCAACTGTTTCAGGAGTTATTATAGCATTAGCATGTGCTATGACTCTAAGCAATTTAAAAATAATACCAATGTCTTCTCAAGTATATGATATAGTATGGGATTATGCTGTACCTTTAGCAATACCATTATTATTGATAAAATGTGACATAAAAAAAATAGTAATGGAAAGCGGAAAGATATTAGTTATATTTTTAATAGGGTCTTTTGCTACAACTGCTGGAAGTTTAATAGCATTTTTTATATTAAAGAATCATATAAATGAATTAGAAGGAATAGCAGCAATGATTACAGGGACTTATATAGGAGGTACTGTAAATTTTGCAGCTTTATCAAATGCTTTTAATGTATCAGAAAAAATGGTTTCATCTGCAACCGTTGCTGATAATCTTTTGATGGCTTTATATTTTTTTATATTAATATCTATTCCATCATTGAATTTTTTTCGTAAAAATTATAAACATCCATATATTGATAAAATGGAAAATGTGAAAGTTGAAAATATTACTTCAGAATATTGGAAACCAAAAGAAATATCTTTAAAGGATATAGCAATATCAATATCATTAGGTTTTATTATAGTGGCAATTTCTAATTCATTGTCTGCTTATTTAGCGTATCTTATTCCTAAAACAAATTTTATATTATATATGATTAATGGGCTATTAGGAAATCAGTATTTAATTATAACTACTATATCTACAATATGTGCTGTTTTATTTCCAAATATATTGAGTAAAATTGGAGCGGCACAGGAAATAGGTACATTTTTAATTTATTTGTTTTTTTTCGTGATAGGAGTTCCGGCATCATTAACCGAAATAATAAAAAATTCTCCTTTGCTTTTAGTATTTTGTTCTATAGTTGTTTTTATAAATATGTTTGTATCTTTTATATTTGGCAAAATTTTTAAATTTAATTTAGAAGATATTATATTAGCTTCTAATGCAAATATAGGAGGACCTACAACAGCAGCGCTATGGCAATATCAAAGGGTTGGATTGATCTTGTAGGACCAGTAATATTTGTAGGAACTTTTGGATATGTTATAGGTACATATTTTGGAGTATTTATAGGAAATTTATTATTAGCTATTCGATAATTATAAATCTGTATTCCAATTAGCAGATTGTATCATAACATCAATATCATTAAATGCTTTTGATAATTTATCAAATTCGTTTTGTATATCTTTTACATTAACTAGCACTTTCATCTTTACTTCATTCTTTGCTGTTCTAAAATCTTTGCTGTTTAACTCTTTTAAAATACTTTTATAAATATCCATTTCTCTGCTTAATTTATCTCTTATATTAATAGCTTCTGATATTGATACTCCTATTTCTAGTCTTGTAGCATTCTCTTTATTGTTTATCTTCATCATCAAGTCGGACAGTTCATTATTGGTTTCTATATATTCTTTAATCAAATCATTAGGATCTTCATTATTTTCATTATCTTCTTTTATAGCGACATTATTTTTGACTCTTTTCTTCAAATTATCTATTTTTTTTATATATTCATCTTTTTTTAATAATGCTTCTCCTAGTTTCATAAATATCCCCTATAATTATTTTGACATAAATTCATTTTGTAGTATTATATATCTATAAGGACAAAATATGAATAGATTATTAAAAATTATAATAATATTTTCTACATTTTTTATAAGCAGCTGTCTTAATTTTAATACAGGATCATTATCATTTAATAATAATGGTATAGATGATAAATACTATGGTACTTATGAAGGTCAAATTACCGTAAGAGAGAATAATAATTTGAGTTCTCAGGCATTTGCTAGTGTAGTGATAGGAAGCGGAAGTGCTGTAACTATAAGAATGAATGGAAGTCTTATTAATTTCTATAATACTGCATACAAAGAAAATATAATAACAATTTCGGATAATGTATATAAAGTTTCTATTACTTCATCAGGATATAAATATGACTTTACTTTATCTTTCAATAGTAGTTACATGAATCTTTCTTTTTATGCAAATAATAACACTTTAGGTGAAGGCACTTTAACAAAGATAAGATAAGAATAAAAACGATTTTAGAGTTCCCGCCCTCTATGTTTTATAGTCAATTTTTAAATTCAAATCTATATTATTTTATTGTTTATTTAGAAATTATAACGCCCGCCCAAGATTTAATTATATTTAAAGTCTTCATACCGCACGGTGAGCAGATTTTAAAATATAATAAATATTGTATTATTAATCTATTTATATTTTTTAATTTAGCTAACCGTGCGTTGTGATATTTTTAAAAATCTAAAATACGCTTGGGTGGGTGCTATAATTTTTAATTAGGCTTTAAATATAATTAGCATTAAAATTTCATGATACAGCATCAAACTTTAAAGGGTGGGGAATGAGAATAAAATTTAATTATATTTAAAATTATTTTCTATATAGTTTTTTACTTCTATTAAATCATTAAATTTTTTGTACGCTAATTCTTTTTCATCTTCTTCAGTTAATAAAAGCAAATCAGGAACATAAAATCTTTTTTCTATATTAGCATTCTTTGCAGATAAAAGTCCGTTTTTAGAATCTTCTAATATTATTACATTATTTTTATCAGCATTAAAATAGCTGCAGGCATTATTATATAAATCAGGATAAGGCTTAGGAAATTCTGCTTCATCTCCGCAAACTATATAATCAAATTCTTTTTTCAAATTAGTTTTCTCTAAATACAAATCAACTTTTTTTCTTATGCTTGAACTAGCTATAGCTTTTTTTATATTATTATCATTTAAAAACTTTATTAATTCATTGGCTCCCTTTTTTATATTGATGCCATCTTCTATAACTATATTAAAAGATTCTTCTATTTGGCTTTTAATAATATCAGAAAATAATTTTTCATTATTATTTGAAATTTCCATTATTATGTTTTTTATTGCATTTTCATTTGACCCTAATATTTTACTGAAAAACAATTTTTCAACATCTATATTAACATTATAATTTTTAAAAGATTTTTTCCAAGCAGCCAAACTTATAGTTTCAGTATCAAGTAGCAGACCGTCCATATCGAATATTACCAAATCTAATTTATTCATATTTTATATTCCTTCAATTCTAAAAAATAAAATTATTGATTAATTATATAATACAATTTTTTTTAATATTGTGTAGTAATTTATTTTTTAACTATCAAGTTTTTTGTGGACTTTGTCAAAGTTGCAAAAAAGACATAAATATTTTTCAAAAATAAAAAATTAATACTTCCAACCCTTTTCATCGCATATTTTTATAGCAGCTTCAAAACCATCTCTAGCTAAATCTATAATTCTTTGTTTGTACTCTTTTTTAGATATATTATCTGATAAATTATAACATTTAATTAAATCATTATAAGCTTCTTCATTATTTCCTAAATATAACTTTGAAATACCTCTATTATTATAAGCATCTGAATAATTAGGATTTAATTCTATAGCTTTATTAAAATCTTTGATAGCTTCTTCATTTAATCCTAAATTCTTTTTAGCAATTCCTCTATTATTATAAGCTTCTGGATTGTTCGGATTTAATTCAATAGCTTTATTAAAATCTTCAATAGCTTCTTCATTTAATCCTAAATATAATTTAATTGTAGCCCTATTGTAATAAACTTTTAAATCATAAGGATTTAATTCAATAGCTTTATCAAAATCTTTAATGGCCTCTTTGTTGTATCCTAAATTTGATTTAGCATTTCCTCTGTTGTTATAAGCTTCTGAATCATAAGGATCTAATTCTAAAGTTTTATCATAATCTTTAATAGCTTCCTCATATAATCCTAAATTATTTTTAGCATTACCTCTATTATAATATACTTTTGAATCATAAGGATTCAATTCAATAGATTTATCAAAATCTTTAATGGCATCTTTATTGTATCCTAAATTTGATTTAGCATTTCCTCTGTTGTTATAAGCTTCTGAATCATAAGGATTTAATTTTATAAGCATATCAAAATCTTCAATAGCTTCTTTGTTGTATCCTATATTTATTTTAGCATTACCAATATTATAATAAGATATTAAGTAATTATTTTTATATTTTGAATATTCTTCAGAGTTTTGATCATATTCTTTCAATAAATCATCTGTCATTTCTATTATTTGATTATAATAATTTATAGCTTTATCATATTCTTTATTATTATCTGCTTGATATGCCCAATTAAATAAATTTGATATTTGTATATTTATATTATTTTTTTCTATTAGTTTTTTAGTTTCTTCTTCTGCTTTATCTTTTATTGATTTTATTAATTGTTCGCTTTCTTTTTGTGCTTGTTTTTTTATATCTGATATCATTTGATTTGATTTTTCTTGAATTAAGTTAATGGAATTATTAAATTCTATTTTTAATTTATCTATTGAATTTAAAGCCTCGCTGTTTTTTTCATTTATTTCTTTCAAAAATTTATTTGAATTTGTTTCTAATTCAAATATTTTTCTTTGTGTTTCTGTTTCAATTTTTAATTGTAAATTTTCAATACTAAGTTCATAATTATGAATTTTTTCTTTATAGTTGTCAATATCTTTTTTTAGATCATTTATATATTTAAAATTTTCCTTGCTCTCAGATAAAATATTATTATTATTAAATATACCTGCAAATGTAAATACTATCATTATTACAGATAAAAATGCAAACCAGAAACTTAAAACATCGTTTGAGTTTTTCATTATTTCGGACATTGAGGATTCAAGCATTCTTGTATTTATATCGAAAGTTGATTTGAAATTATTTGCTATTTCTTCACTAATTATAAATTCATTATTTATTGTAATTGTATTTTCTGATTCATTAGTTATAACAGTTTTATCTATAGTTGTATTGCTTATTATAGTTTGTATATTTAGAGAATAATTTTCTAATGCTTTATTAAATCTGCTTTCTATATTTTTAGTATGTAAAAAATATATTCCCGAAAATGCTCCCAAAGCAAGTAAAAATAATATAATCATTATGCATGTATTATTTTTATATTTACCATTGTTTTTAGAATTATTATTTGTATTATTGTTGTTTGTATTATTAACTTCCATGAATAAACCTCATATGATTTGTTATATTATACAGCATTATGAAAATTATTAAACAATATATAAAAGGCTAAGTATTAAAAATTTAAAAGTTATATATCGAAAATTTTCATTTTTTAGATTTCGTCAAAGTTACAAAAAAGACTTATTTAATAATATTG
>CASEHG010000328.1 GCA_949287565.1 uncultured Brachyspira sp. | reverse complement strand
TTTAATAAATAATTTAAAAAAATTCCTATGCTCAGGCTTATTTTGTTAAAAAGATTTGTTTAACTATAAGGGTGGGCGGGCGGGATATTTAAACTATACGCTTTACTTTTATGCTTTTTTTAATATAATATAATTATGGACAATTTCAAAAAATTAGAACAATTATTCAAAGAACCTATCACCATTGATAATATTAATAGGATTAATGACTGCTTTATACGGTACTTATTTTCTGCTGAAGGTTCTGAAAATATAGTGCTTAGCTTTATAAATTCCGTTATGAAAAATTTAGATTTTGAAACTTTTGTAAAAGTAGAAATATTAAACCCTTTTAGCTTATCAAAATATTTAAAATCAAAAGAATCTATAATGGACATAAGATGCGTTACTGAAAGCGGGCAGGTTGTAATTATAGAGATACAGCTTCAGGGAAATAATGAGTTTATTTATAGAAGTTTATTTTATTGGGCAAAAGGATATAGTGTAATGCTCGATAGGGGTGAAAATTATAATAAACTTCAGGCTTTAATTATCATTAATATTTTAGATTTTAAATTAATAGAAAATATTGATGATATACATACATGCTATGTACTTAAAGAAATAAAGCATAATAATATTCTCACAGATCATTGTCAAATACATTACCTAGAACTTCCAAAGTTTAATAATAATACAAATATAAAAGATATAAAAAAAGAATTTCTATCTTGGTTAAAATTTTTTAAGGGGGAAGATATGAAAAGTTTATTAAAAGAAGATACAGTTTTTGAATCAGTAAAAGAGAAATCAGAATCTTTTCTTTGTGATAATCCTTTAATTGATACTTACAAACGCAAAGAAATAGATGAATATTTTAATAAAAGAATGCTTGATTATGAAATAAAAAATGCTATGAATAAAGGAATTCAGGAAGGCATAGAAAGCGGTATAGAACAAGGAATTCAGGAGGGCATAGAGAAAGGAATAGAGAAAGGAATTCGAGAAGGCATAGAAAAGGGAATAGAGCAAGGCATAGAAAAGGGAATAGAGCAAGGCATAGAAAAAGGTATAGAACAAGGTAAAATTGAAATAGCAAGAAATCTCAAAAAATCAGGCATAGATATAAAAATAATAAGCGATAATACAGGATTAAGCATAAAACAAATAGAAAAGCTATAATACTATTAAAATATTTTATAGCTCTCTGCATATACTCTAGCATCTTCGCTTCCATTAAAACGATTAACTTTTAATTTATAAATAATATCTATATGATCAGAAGATAGTAATTTATCAGCTTCCTCATCGCTTTTATCCCACATAATGGCATTAACTTTTTTATTATCCTGTAATAATTCAAGCCTTAAATGTATTTTATTATTTTTTTTCATTTTGTTTATGCTGCTAACTTTTACATTTTTAGACATAAATAAAGGCTCTTCATTACCGAATCCATAAGGCTCAAACATCTCTAATAATTTAGCTAACTTTATATCAATATCTTTAAAACTAATTTCCAAATCAAATACATCTTCATTTTTTTCTGTTTGGAAATTCTGACTCGATGCATACTTTATTATTTTACTTTGGAACTTATCAAAATTATCAGTATTCAAAGTAAATCCGGCAGCATTTTTATGTCCTCCGAATTTAGTTAAATAAGCATTAGCATATTCAAGCATATCTCTGGCATTATCATCTCCCCTACTCCTTATGCTTCCTATACAAACACCATCATCGCTCTCATGCATAATCACAGCAGTTTTACCATATTCACTCAATACCTTTCCTGCAATAAGTCCTGTAAGCCCCTGCTCTATCTTTTTACTTTTTACAACTATAATAGGAAGTTTCAAACAGCTATTAGTCTTTATATATTCATTTACAATAGTGAAATTAGACTCTGTCAAAGATTTTCTAGTTTCATTCATATTATAAACTTCATTTGATAAAGTTATAGCTTCTTCTTTTATCTCACAAGTAAGAAGCTTCAAAGCTGTTTCAGGGCTTCCCATTCTTCCTGCAGCATTTATAAAAGGAGCTAGCCTCCAGCTTATAGCCTGAGTATCTATCTTTGTATTCAATAAATTGATTCTCTCAAGTATGATATTGTATCTAATATGACTAGGCTTTTCTAATTCCTTTAAAGCACATTTCACATAAGCCCTATTCTCTTCTATAAGAGGCACAACATCAGCAACGCTTCCAAATAATACAAGTATAGACTTTTTCTTTATATAACTTTGAAGCTGTTTCTGACTTATATAAAATAGTCTTCTGAATATTTCCATTTTTATAATTAAATCTCTATACGCTATATCATCATATCTATAAATATTAACATTAAGTGCCAAAGCAAAATCATCTAAAGTCTTTGTAGTTTTTATATTAACATTACCATATTTAGCACCTAATTGAAGAAGATCATATACATTATCATATTCAGGTAAATATATCTCATACCTTTCATAGAAATTAAGAAGTTTCTTTAATCTCTCCTCCCCTCCTGTAAGCACTAATACACAGCCATCACCCTCAAACATATAAGTAGCAAGCTCTTCAAGCACCTCATCTTCGCTCATAAGCTCATCATAATAGTCAGCATATATTGACTTATAGCAATTATTATCATTAATAAGCTCAAAGCCAAACACCTCATCGCTTATAACGAAATTAGTAGATTTCAAAGCTCTTATTCTTTTCAATACATTTTTTGACTTATCAATCTCATAATCCAATACTATTATATCCTTATTGTATAGCTTGGTATAAGAAAACACAAAAGCCTGCATAAGCTTAAAAGCAACCGCACAGCCTGAAAAGTTTTTTGATACAAAACCTGTATTTGAAATCTTAGGATTAAATACAGCATAAGCATTTGGAAGTATTTCCGGTATATCATGGTGATCCGTTACTATAATATCTATTGATAAATCCCTTGCAAACTCTACTTCTTCAGCATTAGATATTCCGCAGTCCACTGTTATAATAAGGCTTACTCCCGAATTAGCATATTCCTCTATAACTGCCTTAGAAAGTCCGTATCCTGTTGTATGATTAGGCACAAATGCCTCAACATTCTTTGTAACTACTTTTAATGTATTATATATAATAGATGCCGCTGTTATACCGTCTGCATCTTTATCTCCATATACTAATATCTTCTCATCATTCTCTATGGCTTCTTTTACTCTGTCTACAAATACATTAATATCCCTTATATTAAAAGGATTAGATAATGAATATATATCCTGAAAAAAGAAATCATAAATATCTTCTTTGGAAGTTATGCCTCTTAATTTTAAAAGCTCTAATATTGTTGTATTTAAGTTATTTATATCCATAATTTATCTTTATCACTTATTTAATAATAAAAAATAATATATTCTAATATTCTAAAATAGTATATTTTATTTATGATATTCTTTCAAGTGGTATATATTTTGCTATATTTATAATTGAGTTTTTTCGATATTAATATATCATAAAATAATAATATAATGTAAGGTTTTAATGTATGGCTGAAAAAGATATTAAAAACTTTTTTAATAAAGCTTATGATGCTTTTAAAAGTAAAAATTATAAATTAGCAATAGAATACTTTTCTGAAGTTATAAAACTAGATTCAACTATTTACGAAGCATACTATAACAGAGCAAATGCTAAGGCAAATATAGATGATGAAGAATCATATAAAAGTGCTGTAGAAGATTATACTTGGACTATAAAATTAAATGATAAATTTGCAGCAGCATACTATAACAGAGGAATAATAAATAGAAGTTTAGGAAATATAGAAGAAGCTCTAAAAGATTTTGATAAAGCAATAGAACTTAATTATAATCTTGAAGAATCTTATTATGTAAGAGCAAATACAAAAGCAAGTGCTAAAGATTATAGGGGTTCTATAGAAGATTATAACAAAGCTATTGAAGTTTATCCGCATTTCGCCGATGCATATTATAACAGAGCATTATCAAAAAATGCATTAGGTGAATATAAAGAAGCTATCAAAGATTATGATAAAGCTATAGAGTATAATTCTCATTTTATTGATGCATACAATAACAGAGGAAATGTAAAAGAAAAGCTAGGCAATTTTAATGAAGCTATAGATGATTATACAAATGCAATTCATATTAACAGAGAATTTGCAGACGGATATTTCAACAGAGCAAATGCTAAGTTTCATATAAAAGATTACAAGGGGGCTGTAGAAGACTTTGATGAATTAATAAAGATAAATCCTAAATATACAAAGGCATATTTAAACAGAGGAATAATTGCCATAACTATGGAAGCATATCAGGAAGCAATCAAAGATTTTGATAAGGTTATAGAATTAGACAAAAATCTTGCTGATGCATATTATAATAAAGCGGTTGCTCTTAATCATTTGGGTATATATGATGAGGCTATACTTTATTATGATCAGGCTATAAAATTAAATCCGAATTATTCTGAAAGCTATTTCAACAGAGGGATATCTAAATCAAAAACTGCATACATGAAAAAAGAAAAAATAAATGAAGATGAATATAATAATTTAATAAAAGAAGCTGAAGATGATTTTGATAAGGCTTATGATTTAGCTAATGAACATATAAAGCATATAATATCAGATGGGCTTAAAAAATTGGCTTTTCTTAATATGGAAGCTGCTGACAATTTTTGTAAGAAGCATGATATAAAATAAGAAATATATTTTTATATTATATGGGCGGTAATAAGGCAATAAATTTAAAAAAAATCTTGGGTGGGCAGCTATAAATTCTAATTTAGCAATAATAAAAAATAATAGTTTTAATGGCAGATTTAAACTATAAATATAAAGGGTGGGCAAATGTAATTTAGGTTTTAAAATTTAATTACATACCCCGCCCTTTATTCTTTAATACTATAGTTTGAAATTTTTAATTTATCTATTTTTTAAAGCCTGATTATAAAATATAAAACCCACCCAAGATTTATTTAAGTTTAAAAAATATTAACCTACCGCAATTTATATTTTGCAGTATGAATATTAAAAATTACTTACCCAATTCTTTTAAAACTTCATTATAGGATTCTACAACTTCAGATACTTTTAAACTTCTCCACTCTTTTAATTTATTTTCTCTTTTGTACTTTAAAAATATTTTATTGCCCACAAAAATAACATGATTATTAGGATAATGAATATTCAAAGAATAGCTTAATCTATTCAAACGCATCGATTCAGCTCTTAATGCCTTTTTGATAATATAAAAAGGACATTTCACTTTTACCATAAACCCATTTGCATCCTCAAATACCACTCCCTCATAATCTATACTAAAATCATCAACATATTTATGAACCATCTGTTCTATATATTTATTATATTCATCTTTTGAAATACTAGATTTTGGAGCTTCAAATATTTCTATTCTCTCTTTAACTTTAAATTGTTCTGTTATTTCTTTGCTTGATAATTCTTCATAAGAAAGTTTTCTGAAACTCTCTTCATTGTATATTATATCAAGTAAAATCAAAAACGATTCATCATAAACTATAGGATGAGCTGAATCTTTCAAATGTATGCATTCAAAAACAAATGTAGTATTATTTTTTTTACAATATTCTTTTATAAAGTTTTTATTTTCTTCAGTGAGTAAACTTTCTGCCCAAGAAGCCATTGTTGTACCTATTGAACTTTTGGTTGCAAATATTAACTCATCTCTAGTTTTATCTAAAAACACTAAAAACAAATATCCATTATATTTTTTATAAACACTTACAGGAAACTTTATATTATTTTGTAAGGCTTTTAATTTTGTTTCTTTAACTTCATCATAATTAAAGAATTTATCATAACTTCTTCCGGCAATTTCATTTGTTTCATTGTATCTGTATAAGCCTCTAGCTTTGATAGTTTGTTCATTCCATAATCTTTTATAGAATACTCTGTCTGAAAAATTAGTGGAATAAACTGTATCATAATATTTATGACGTACAAGTTCGCTGTCAGTTTTTTCTTTGTCAAATAAGTTTTCTATTTCTCTGTCATTTTTATAACTTTCAATAGACATGTCTTTTAAATTAAGAATAATTAAATCCTCTCCGTATTCCACAGAGTTTTCTATACAATAGGCATTATCATTTATTTTGCATAGATTATCTTCCAATTCTTCCTGAAGCACATTTCTATGTCCGAATATCTGAATAATGTCTGAATGATTATTTTTAAATTTATTTCCTACTTCTATGTAAGATTTATAACTATCATCATCTTCACTATATCCGTAAGTTACAACACCATTCAAAAGTGAAGCTGGTATATGCTCATACATTTTATCTATGCCGGAATGATTAATAAAAAATTTCTTTCCTTTAAAAGTGAAAAAATAATAAAGTCTGAACTTCTTATAAAAATTTCTTATTTTCTTTTTATAATTATTTAATTCACTTTCATTAAGTATTTTTTCTTCTAGAATATTACTACTATCATCTTTTACTTGTTTAGTTATAGTAAATGCTTTTTTTATTTCCTTATATGTTGTTTTATAAAATTCCTGACTTGTAACTTTTATATCATTGGCAAAGAAATTCAAATTAACATCATGATTGCCTTCAGTAAAATAAACATTATTTCCTATATCATTATTAAGAAAATAATCAAGTAATTCTTTTGACTTTGAACCTCTATCTATTAAATCTCCAACAAATATATAAGCTGTTTTTTTATCCTGAAAATAATTTTCTTTCTCTAAAAATTTTCTGAACACATCATACTCGCCATGCAAATCAGGTATCACTTTTATATTATCATACTTTTCAAATTCTGTTTCATTAAGATAAAAACTATCCCATTTACATGCCTCAAGCAATGCAGTTTCAGCACTCTCATAATCTGAAGCTTTAAAAATATTAGCACCGCTCAATTTGAAATTTTTCATACGCATAAAAAAGTCTTG
>CASEHG010000327.1 GCA_949287565.1 uncultured Brachyspira sp. | reverse complement strand
ATTTTAAAATTTATGTATAAAATAAAAATATGTAAAAACAAAATGATGCCAATAGTCATAGTTTTTAATATAGGAAAATTATATACATTTTTTAAAGTTTTTCAATATTGTTTATTAGTTAAATTAATATGTTTCAATGTAAAAAATTACATAATACTGTATTTTTCTATTGACAATAACAAAATATAATATAATTTATTATATAAAAAATATGGGATTATATATGGACAGCAATTCTGAAAAAAATACAAATTCTGATAATTCTTCAAATTCTATTAAACCATCTTGGTATACAATGTTTTTTTCTTTCTTTTATATAGGGCTTGTTACCATAGGAGGCGGGCTTGCTATGCTTCCTATAATGGAAGAAGAATTTGTTAATAAAAGGAAATTCATAACCAAAGATGAGATTATAGACATATTCGCTCTAGCCCAAAGCATTCCCGGAGTTATAGCTGTAAACTCTTCGCTTCTTACAGGATTTAAAGTAGCTGGGTTATTTGGAGGCATTATGGCGGGTATTGGGGTTATGGCTCCTTCATTTATAATAATACTTATGATAGCTCCTATATTCGAGAGATTTCAAAATACTGAATATGTACATAAAGCTTTTTTAGGTATCAGAGGTGCTATTGCAGGACTTATACTTTTATCAGCTTTCGGTATGGGTAAGCAGGTTATAAAAGATAAATTTACTGCTTTCCTATTTATATTGAGTTTTGTATTAGTGGTATTTCTACATTTCAATGTTATATATGCTTTACTTCTTTCAGCATTGATTGGCTGGATTTATTATCTTATTAATAAATACGTTATAAAAAAACAATCTTGATTTGGATTTGATATTATGATATATGCTAGACTTTTTTATGTATTTGCTAAACTAGGACTTTTTACTTATGGCGGAGGATATGCTATAATCGCTCTCCTTCTTGGTATATTAAAAGAATATAATTGGGTTACTTCTTCCGAGTTTTCTAATCTTGTGGCAATATCGCAGATAACACCCGGTCCTATTGCTATTAATGCCGCAACATTTGTAGGGTATAAAGTAGCCGGAGTTTTAGGATCAGCAGTTGCAACATTCGGTATATTTATTCCTGCTTTCATTATCACTATGATAGTATCGAAATTTTTCTATGCCGTTAAAAACAATGAGCAGTTTAATAATATAATGAATGCTTTGAGAGTATGTGCAGTTGCTTTGATAGCCTCTGCAGTTGTAACTTTCACTAAAGATGCTTTTTTTGTAGAGCTTACAGAAACTTCTATTTTGATAAATATTGATTTTATTCAAAACATTTTTAAATATATAAGTCCTATAGGGATATTTATATTTGCTTTATCAATATTTCTAAAGATAAAAAAAGTTCCTATTCTTGCTATAATATTGATATCTGCAGTTTTGGGTATAATTTTGTATTGATAATATTTATATCTTTTATGACGATAATCTGAATATTTAGGATAGTTTTTTTATGAAATTAAAAATATCTAACTTTGCCAAGATAGAAGAAGCCGACATAAAAATAGATGGTATAACTGTAATATGCGGAGATAATGATACAGGCAAAAGCACAATAGGAAAGATTTTATTTTCTATATTTAATTTTGATAATTATAAAAATCTTGTAATAGAAGAAAATTTAAAATATAAAATATTTAATATACTTAAGAAGTTAAATATAAAAAATAAATTTGGCGTTCCACTTATAATTCCTAGAAATAGTCCAATAATAGATAAAATATTTAATTATATAAATCTAGCTAATACTATATCAAGTGATGAATTAATAGATATATTAAAAAATAATATTAAGGAAATTACCTCTATAGTTGATGATAAAATATTTAATGAAATAGCAGAAAATATTTTGGAAATTATTTCTATAAAAAATAGTAAATTGATATTAGAAATAATGGGCAATTATTTTGGAGATATTTTTGAATATCAAATTAATAATTTATTTAATAAAAATACTAATGCTGTATTAGAGTTAGAAATAAAAAAACAAAAAATGAATATAGAATTTAAAAATGATAAATGTGTAAAATTTAATTCTGATTTTAATATAATTCATAATGCATTTTATATTGATAATCCATTTATTGTAAATTATATAAATAGTAATATTAATACGGATAATTTTATTTTGGAAAAAACTATACATGATTTTATATCTGATGATAATAAAAATGTTTTTGATTCAGTAAAAAACAAAGAAATTTTAGAAAAGGTTTATGATGTACTTAATAGTATTATGAATTCAAAAATTATAAATAAAGACGATGATTTTTATTTACATTATAATGAAAATGATATAGAAATAAAATTAGGTAATCTTTCTGCTGGTTTAAAATCTTTTGTTATAATAAAAAGGCTTTTAGAAAATGGTTCTTTAAATGAAAAAGATGTTCTTATATTAGATGAGCCTGAAATACATCTTCACCCAAAATGGCAGCTTGTTTATGCCGAGTTAATCGTTTTATTACAAAAATATTTTAATTTAACAATTACTATAACTACACATAGCCATTATTTTTTAGAAGCTATTAATAGATATTCTAAAAAGCATAATATAGATGAAAGAGTAAATTTTTATATTACTGAATTATCTGAAAATCAATGTAATGTTATATTTAAAAATGTTAATGATAATTTGGATATAATTTATGAGAAAATGTATGAACCTTTAGAGATATTGTCTAATATGAGAGAAGAGCAGGATAATGAAAGAAATAATCATTGATGAATTGAAACAATCAATATTATCAGAAATTAATACTTCATCTAGTTATAATTTAGAAGCTACTTTAAAAGAAACTTCTTCAAGTAAAGTTAAAAAATCTGATTCAGAAGAATATATTATTACTTATATGACAAATGCAGAAAATAAAGTTATTAATGGTGATAAGCTGATAAAAAAATATAATTCAAAATATAACTTTAGTGTAAAAGTAAGTTCTGTAGATGCAATTTATAAATTTTCAAATGGAAATATATATTTGATAGAATTTAAAAGCGGATCAGTAACTAAAGAAGATGTATATAAAAAAGCGTATGATACTTATGTTGCTTTATTAGAATTAAAATTAATAAAAAATATTAATGATTCTAAAAGCAGGACTTTTTATATTATGGTTTGTAAAGAAGAATATTTTGATTATAATGCTAAAATAAAAAATGTTGTAAAAGGTTATATTGATAAGATTCGTAAGAATAAAGATTATTATAAAATAGGTTATTTTGAGGGATATTTATTTAAAGAGTCTTATGCCTGCACTAAATATGATTTCAATAATTTTATAGTTAAAGAATTTGAACAGGAAGAATCTATATAGTGTTTTATCATATAACAAAGCCTTATAGCGAATACACCGCCTACAGAGCAAAACTAAAAATATAAATTTATTTACAATTCAATTTTGATTATATTATAAAATTATTTAACCGTGCGGTAAGTAGATTTTAAACTTAATAAAAACTAGGGTGGGAATGCTTTTTATTATTTGATTATAAAAGATGAATAAAGTTAGAATTCCAAATATGTACAAATAAGAATAAAGGGTGGGGTATGTGAATAAAGTTTTAAAACTTAATTACATTTGCCCGCCCTTTAGATTTATAGTTTTAATTTGCCATTATAATTTTTTATTTTTTATAATGTAATTAGAATTTATAGCTGCCCGCCCAAGTTTTATTTAAATTTATAATGCATACACCGCCACCATAACTAATTAAAAATATATTGATTATTTTGAATTATAAATTGGCTAATGAATAAAGCTTCATTTAGCGTGCGTTTGAAAGATGATAAAGTTAATCAACTTTTTCTTTAACAATACCGCTTCTGTATGCAGATAAAAGCTCTAATAAATCATTAATTCTTTTTGATAACTGCTTACCTATATCTGTTTCTCCTACAGTAACCCTTTTAATGAATCTTTCTACTATTATAGATCTAGGACTCAATTTGAATCCGGATTCCACAACTTCAGTAAAAGGTCTATGCTCAGCAATAGCCATCATATTAGAATTTGATATCAAAGTGTAACCGCCTATACCAGTGCTTTTATGATAAGCCTTTGAAAGTCCTCCGTCTATCACTAAAAGAAGTCCGCCTCCTTTAATAGGACTTTCTCCTTTATGAGTCTTCACAGGTACATGCCCATTTATTATATGCGATCTGTTGATATCAAGTTCAAATTCTCTTAATATATTCTGACAGTATTCTTTATTGTCTATATGATAATAGTAAGGATTGTATTTTTCTTTGTGAGTTTCCTTATCTTCTATGAAGTACCTTTCAAAAGTAGTCATTTTGTTTTTGCCGAATAGAGGCGATTTAGGACCGCACCATAAATACCAGCAGTAATCAAGAGCATTAAGCTGTTCTTCGCTTCCCACTTCGCAGTAGAATGCTTTTCTTACCTTATCTTCTACCTGTTTTAAATACTTTCTTCCTGATAAATATTTACCGTCTATATAAACATCATCAAATCCGCCTTCCTCTTTTGTAGGTATGCATCCATGATAAAGAAGATTTCCATTAAATATTCTATATATTCCACCTTTAGCATACATGTAATTCATATGTCTTTGAAGTGTAGGACTATTCATAAAAGAGAATGCTAAAGTTTGTATTAATATGTTTTCTCCTTCGCTTAATTCAAAAGGATTGTTTTTATCTATAGTAGGGAAATTTTTATCTTTAAGCTCATAAGTTTTTCCATCTAATGTTATAGTTCCTTTATCATAATCAATTTTATCAAGAAGAATTCTGTCATCCATTCCATAATTAGGATGTCTTTTTATAAGCTGACATTCCAATTTAAATTGTATTATAGATATAGCTTTATGCATTTTAGCAGCTAAATCTTTATCAACTTCATCATAAATATTTTTGTCTAAAGTATTTGGTTTAAATACTTCGCATGGATCATCTTTATAAATATCATTAGCAAATGAGGATAAAGATCTTAAATTAATACCATAACTGTATTCTAATAAATCGAAATTATTGTATCTAACCGCCAAACGCACAGCATTAGCAACGCATATTAAACTTCCCTTAGCAGCCCCAAGCCAATGTATATCATGATTACCCCAAGCAATATCAACCTCATTGAAAGTCATTATACTATCCATAACTTTATCTGGGTGAGGACCTCTATCGTAAATATCTCCTACTATATGAAGCCTATCAACACTGCATTGACGAATAAGCTGACATAATGCAATGATGAATTTATCAGCGGCAGATATTTCAATAATTGATTCTATAATAGAGAAGTAGTAATTTTCTTTATTTTCTTCAGAATCAGTTTGAAGAAGTTCATCTAATATATATGCAAAATTAGCGGGCATTTTTTTTCTTATTTTTGATCTTGTGTATTTGCTAGTTACAAGTTTGCATACTCTTATAAGTCTGTATATAGTAATTTTGCACCAATCACCGAAATCGCTTTCATTTGCTTTTTTATTTATTAAATTTTTAGTATCTACTATTAATATTTGGAGTTCAACTCTGTCATGTTCCGGTAATGTGTTTTTAAATAGAAGTTCAATCTTTTCTCTTATAACTCCTGAAGAAGTACCAAGCAAATATTCAAAACCATCAGATTCGCCATGTATATCACTAAGGAAATATTCCGTTCCTTTAGGTAATTGAGATATAGCTTTTAAATTTATGATTTCTACAGAAGCTGCATCTATTGTAGGGTATTTTTTAGATAATAATTCTAAATAATCTTCATCTCTCATAAAATAACTCCAAATATAATATAAAGTGTATAGTTAACTATTATATACAAAAATATTTGTAAATCTATATATAATAGTAAAAATGATTATATTAAAAAATGCATGGGTGCCATACATATTGCATTTAAGTATTCCTTATCTTTTTGAAGTATAACATAGGTGTATCATAATTTAAAGCTGAATGTATTCGTTTATGATTCCAAAAATTATTATATTTTCTTAATTTTTGATTTGCTTTT
>CASEHG010000326.1 GCA_949287565.1 uncultured Brachyspira sp. | reverse complement strand
TTAACAGATGAATTATTTAATATTGGAATAACTAAAATTGAAATAAGTGGAATTTTAATTAATATATATGATAAAGAAAGAATGCTTATTGAACTTGCAAGAAGTAAAAATCAAATGGGATATGACATGTATAAAGAAATTATTACAAATTATAGAAAAATTTCAGATAGTTTGGATATGGAAAAAATAGAAAAGTATCTAACTAATTTTCCTTATAGTGATAAATTGTTTGAAATAATACAAGATGAGGTATTTTAATGAATTTAAATGAACTTATTAATAACTATTTAACACAGGGATAGAAAATAGCTGATGCTCAATCTAAAGTGTGTCAAGATTTGATTTTATATAAAATAGGTAAAAATAAATATGCACATAATATTACCATTAAGGGTGGAGTTGTAATGCATAATATAAGTAAAAACAAAAGACGTGCTACACGAGATTTAGACTTGGATTTTATTAAATATTCTCTTGATGACAGTTCGATAATAAACTTTATAAACGAATTAAATGAAAAAGATAAAAAAACTGTAGTAAAAATTAATGGTAATATTGAAAAATTGCATCATCAATTATATAATGGAAAACGTGTTAATATATCAATTGTTGATAATTATAATAATATTCTTGAAACAAAATTAGATATAGGTGTTCATAAATACTTTGAATTAGAACAAGATGAATATATATTTGATTTTGCTCTTTTAGATGGGAGTGTATCCCTACTTATAAATTCACCCGAACAAATTGTATGCGAAAAACTAAAATCTTTATTAAAATTTGGTATTCGTTCAACTAGATATAAGGATATTTTTGATTTCTATTTTTTAATTACTAATAACATTTTAAATAAAGATAGATTAATTAATTATATTGATTTAATAATTTTTAAAGATGAAAACATTACTCAAAAAACAATGGAAGATATAATATTAAGGCTAGAAGTAATTTTAAATAATAAAAGATTTATAGATAGGTTAGATAATGCAAGAAGTAATTGGATTAATATACCAGTTAAGAATGTAATTTATAATATTATTAATTACTTTAAATCTCTAGTAACTATTAATGTATAGTTTATGGCTGATTATAGGTAGTAAAACTACCAGATAATTTAATTAATAAAGTATTAAATGGTAATACAATTATTAATATATTTAATATAGATAATAGAGTTATATTTACATATAAAAATAAAGATATAGCAATATATGAAGTAGATAAAAAAGATTTAAAACCTTTAATTATGTTTTAAATCTTTTTTTATACTTCAATATACTCTTTATCAACTACTGATTTAGGATATGCTTGTTTAACATCAGTTCTATATAATAAATAATCTATACTAGTATCATAATAATTAGCTAATTTTATTAAAATATCAGCAGTAAGCATAGTTTGATTTGTTTCAAAATAACTATAATTTCTTTGGGTTATACCTAAATATTTAGCAATTTCTCTTTGTAATAAGTCATTATCTTCTCTAAGTTCTTTTAA
>CASEHG010000325.1 GCA_949287565.1 uncultured Brachyspira sp. | reverse complement strand
TTATGCTAAATATATGGGTATGGCAATGATATTGGTATAAAAAATAGTTTTTAGATAATAAGGAAATTAAAATAGTTCTAAAGATATAGGTGATTTAATGTATAAACTATCAATAAATCAAAATTTTATTAATAAATTAGCATAAGTTTATACCTATAAAAAATTAAGAGATAAATTTAGAAGTAAGTTTTTTCTATAAAGTTGTAGAAAAAAAGATATTATATTATATAATTTGAGAAATAAATAATTAGGTTAATATTATGATAGATTATAAATTAATAGCACAAACAATAAAAGAATCAAAATATGCTGTAGCTTTTACAGGAGCAGGCATAAGCGTAGAAAGCGGAGTACCTCCTTTCAGAGGGGAAAATGGGCTTTGGGAAAAACATGGAAGTCAGTTTGCTGAAATTTCATATTTTGTAAAGCATCAAAAAGAATCTTGGAAATCTTTAAAAAAAGTTTTTTACGATCCTATTACTGATGTTAAGCCGAATAAAGCTCATATAGTATTAGCAAATTTAGAAAAGATGGGTATTATGAGAAGTGTAATTACTCAAAACATTGATAATCTTCATCAGGAAGCCGGAAGTAAAATAGTATATGAACTTCATGGCACAGCACAATATGCAGTATGCATGAAATGCAAAACTAGATATAAAATCAATAAAGAAATACTAGCTATGGATCCTCCTTCTTGCGAGAAATGCGGTGCCACTTTAAAACCTGATTTTGTATTTTTTGGTGAACAGCTCCCTGCAATAGATTTTAATTCCTCTATAGAAGATGCACAAAAAAGTGACTTATTTATTATAGTGGGTACAGGAGGAGAAGTAATGCCTGCTGCACAGATACCTCATATTGCTAAAAAAGCAGGAGCCAGAATCATAGAAATAAATCCTCAGCCGTCAAATTTTACTAATTATATAGTAGATATTTATATTCAAGAAAAAGCAGGAAAAGCTTTCGCAGAAATAGAAAAATATTTATAATTAAAAATATAAAAAGCCTTATAGTTCTATTACTATAAGGCTTTATTTATAAAATAATAAATTAATTCATTTCTTCTTCATACATCTTAGCCAATGTAGTTTTTACTTCAGATATAAATTTTTTGTCCTCAAGCACTATATGGTTTAAAAGCCAATCTTTTAAAAAGGTAATAAAATCTTTAATTACTAAATCATCACCTTTTTCATATCTATCAACTTCGTCAACTATTTTTAAAGAGAATGATCTATGTTTGGAAATATGGTCTTTAGCAGCGGAATAATTTATAGCACTCATAATCTTTTCTTCATACGCGAAGTGATAAGTAGCATAATCTATAGTTCTTTTTACTATTTCTTTGAATGCTTTTTGTACTTCTTCATCTCCAATATCGCCTTTTACACCCGTTTCATAAAGGTCGTTTATAATGTTTACTAATTCTTTATGCTGATTATCTATTCTTTTATAACCAGTTTTGAATCTCTCTTCCCACTTAATCCAACCTTTTTTTACAGTAATTTCTACCATTTCTTCCATATAAAGCTCCTTATTCTTCTTTAGAAAGCTTTTCTAATGCTTCCTTCACTTCTTTTATAAATTTTTTATCTGTAACTAAAATATGGTTCAAAAACCAATCTTTTAGATACTGTACTAAATTATTGATAGCATCTAAAGAGCCATTCTCATAAGATTTGACATAATTGTAAATTGTGTTTGTAAACTCTTTATGATATGAAGAATGTTCTATTAATTTATCATATTTAATAACATGCATTATCTTCTCTTCACAAGAAAAATGGAATGCCACATAATCTACTGTTTTTCTTAAAGCTCTTTTAAACTCAGATTTAAGTTCCTCGTCTTCTGAATCTTTATTATCCATACAATCATGCAAATCATTTATTATTTCTATTAATTCTAAATGCTGATCATCTATTCTTTTATATCCTACCTTGTACTTATCTTCCCATACTATGTATTTCTCGCTCATAATTATTCCTTTAATATAAAAAAAGACAATTATGTTTAATATCGTAATATATATACTATTTAATTATATAAATATTTTTCGCTTTTTAAAGATAAAAACAAAATTTATTAAAAATTTATTTTTTTGTTAGTTTAATCAAACAATTAAAACTAACTAAATCGAAATATTATATCAGTATTTATTTTTACAGCTTAAAATACTAAACATAAAATTTTTATAATATAAGTTTTAAACTTGATATTCATAATATTGTAAAAACAAATATTATTAATATTAACTCATATAAAAAATTGTCAAACTAAATTGTTTTATTAAAATAATTAAAAAATATTGCTTTAAGGCTCTAGCAAATAACTGTGTAGGCATTTCTCTAATTTACTAGAAACTCAATTTTTTAATTATGACTGCCAAAAAAAATGTAGCATAACAGTTTAATATTATGCCATATCCGTTTATTTTACTGCTAATAAAAATTATTTTATAAGTAAACTTGCCAGATGCAAATAATTTTTATATTTAGCTTTTTATTATTATTGCTATGCTTGTGACGAAGTCCACCTTTGGTGCCGCCATTAATAAGCTAGTGAGTAAACTCACTAGCTGGCTCCGACTCACTTTTTTATTGCTAGCGATAAACTCAATAAAAAAGCTGGCAACAATGAATTGTTACCAGCTCTCGTTTATCGCTTTAAATATAAACCATTATATAATACTTAATCAATTATTATTTTATAACGTTATAGAAAGCTTTTTTACCTAAGTAAACAGCTCTGTTGCCTAATTCTTCTTCGATTCTTAATAATTGATTGTATTTTGCAATCCTATCACTTCTTGAAGCAGAACCAGTTTTGATTTGTCCAGCATTAGTAGCTACAACTATATCAGCAATAGTAGCATCTTCTGTTTCACCAGATCTGTGAGAAACTACAGCAGTATAGTTATGAGTTTTAGCAAGTTCAATAGAATCTAAAGTTTCAGTTAATGTACCGATTTGGTTAACTTTAATAAGAATAGAGTTAGCAACACCTTTATCTAATCCCATTTGAAGTCTTTTTACATTAGTAACAAACAAGTCATCACCTACTAATTGAACTTTTTTACCTAATTTGTCAGTTAAGATTTTCCAACCTTCCCAGTCATCTTCAGCAACACCATCTTCTATAGAGATAATAGGATATTTATTGCATAAATCAACGTAGAAATCAACCATTTCAGCAGGAGTTAATTCTCTGTTATCAGATTTATGGAATACATATTTTTTCTTATCTTTGTTATAGAATTCACTTGAAGCTGGGTCCATAGCTATCATTATATCATCGCCAGGTTTGTATCCAGCTTTTTCAATAGCCTGCATAATTACTTGAAGCGGCTCTTCATTATCTTTAAGAGTTGGAGCGAATCCGCCTTCATCACCAACAGTAGTGCTTAAGCCTCTGTCATGAAGTATAGCTTTTAAGTTATGGAATACTTCAGCTACATAACGTATTCCTTCTTTGAAAGTAGGTGCACCAACTGGCATAACCATATATTCTTGGAAGTCGATTGGAGCTGATGAGTGAGCACCGCCGTTTAATATGTTAGCCATAGGTACTGGTAAAGTTTTAGCATTAGTACCGCCTATGTATCTGTATAATGGCATACCTAATTCTTCAGCAGCTGCTTTAGCTACAGCAAGTGATACACCAAGTATAGCATTAGCACCTAATTTTCCTTTATTTTCTGTTCCGTCAAGTTCAATCATAGTTCTGTCTATTTCAACTTGATCTAAAGCGTCCATATCAATAAGTTCATTACAAATAATTTCATTAACGTTTTCAACAGCTTTTTGAACACCTTTTCCTAAATATCTTGATTTATCTCCATCTCTTAATTCTACTGCCTCATGTTCTCCTGTAGAAGCTCCAGATGGTACAGCTGCTCTTCCCATAACACCGCTATCAAGCCATACATCTACTTCTACTGTAGGGTTTCCTCTTGAATCTAATATTTCTCTAGCTACTATATTATCTATTAAAGACATATTAAAACTCCTTATAAATTATAATTCTTATATATAATATAACATAAAATATAAATTTCAAGTGAAAAAATTGAACATATAAAAAAATGCATATTGAAACTATTATTAAATTATTTTATATTATTTTTTATTACTTGATCTGTTTTATACTTTGAGAGGGTTTTATTATGAAAAAAATTGGGTTTATTCTATTATTTATATTATTATTTTTGGTAAGCTGCAATATGTATGTCAGCGATAAAGTGAGTATTTTAATGTTTGATGAAGATACTAAAGGAAACAGACTCACAAATGAAACTTTAAATTTTGTATTGGTTAAAAGAGAAGATACTAACAGATTTAATATATTAACATATATTTCTGGTTCTATTAATAATAAAAGCGGAAATCAAATTATAAAAGAGATAAAAGAAGCCAAATATATAGAAGATATTAAAAATACTAATGATGTTAAAGATTTAAAATTTGATAATACTAAAATGACTATTAATTACAGTAAAGATAAAATACTATTTACAGACATTGATGGTAAAAAATACACACTTCCATTGAATAATTCTGAAAATACTTGGTTTTATAAACTACTAAATAATAGTACAAATTTATAATAATTTTATATAAAATTATAAGTTGACATATTATAAAAAAAATGTAATATTGTAACAAGGATTTATGTTATGCCAAAATATCTTTTACCCCAAGACGAACTTTCAAGGGCTTCCGATTGGATAAGCAATTTTCTTATGCGTGAAGGCTATCATGCCGATTATACTATAGAAAGTCTATTTGAAATAGATAAATTTTTTAAAGAAAAAATGAATTTAGTCTTGGAAAGAGATGATAATAGAAATTTTATATTTTCTATAAGTGCGTATATAGGTGAAGTTATAAGGAAAAAATTTAATGGTCATTGGGAATTGTCCAGAGATATAGATTTAGATGATGAAACTATAGGAATTGGTTTCAAAAATCATAAAACTATATATCCGCTTAATATCACATTAGAGTTAATACAAAAAAAATATACTATGAAAGAATATTTAAAAGATAATTTTGGAATTTAATATAAATTTTTTATATTAAATTATTATATTATATATAATGAAGGTTAAATTGTATGATTTCATTAAATGATGTTGAAAAATACATAAATAATTCTTATGTTATTTTAGATTTAAAAGCTGACAATAAAGAAGAAGCTATAAGCGAGATGTTAATATATTCAGAGGCTAACGGACTTAGAATAAATATAGCTCAAATAATAGAATCTATGTATAAAAAAGAGGATATTATAAGCAGCGGTTTAGGATATGGGGTAGCCTTTCCGCATGTAAGAACTAATCAAGTTGAAGATAATGATATAATATTTGCAGTATCAAAAAAAGGATTAAACTATTCAGCACTTGATAAAAAGCCTGTACATTTACTTACTATGTTTTTAACTAATAAAAATAGTAATGAAAAATACTTAGGACTGCTTTCTCTATTTACAAAGATTTCAAGAATGAGTATGTATCCTGTTGTATTATTAGAATCAAAAACCATAGAAGAATTTAAAGGAAAATTAATAGAAATATCTAAAGAAATGCTTAATACTAAATAAATAATAAAAAATAAATATTATTGGAGTAATAATATGGCTAAAGTAACAGCAATAATACCTGCTAGATATGAATCAACAAGATTCCCAAAAAAATTAACTTATGAATTATTAGGAAAGCCTATAATAATAGCTGTTTATGATAATGTTAAGGCCGCTAAAAAAATAGATGACTGTATTATTGCAACCGACTCTAAAGAAATAATGGATATATGTGAAAAAAATAATGCTAAAGCCGTAATGACTTCAACAGAGCATACTTCAGGAACTTCAAGAATCATAGAAGTTGCCAAAAAGATAGAAAGCGATATTATTATCAATGTACAAGGTGATGAGCCTTTAATAAATGAATCTGTGCTTAATCCTTTAATAGATGCTTTCGATGATGAAAATGTTGATATTGCCACTTTAAAAACAAGAATAGAAGATGATAGCCCTTTAATAAAAGATGAAAATGCTGTTAAAGTAGTTACTGATATAAATAATTATGCAATGTATTTTTCTAGAGCCACAATACCTCATAGAAGATTCGATCAGAATATCAATGCTGAATGCTATAAACATATAGGTGTTTATGCTTTTAGAAAAGATATTCTATTAAAGATAGAAAGCTTAGAAGAATGTAAATATGAGATGATAGAAAAACTAGAACAATTAAGATGGCTTTATAATGGCATGAAAATAAAAGTTTTAGAAACTAAAAAATTCCTACATGGCATAGATACAAGAGAAGATTTAGAGTTCGTTCAGAATTATTTAAGAAATTTTGCTCAAAGTGAATTAAATAATGAAAATTTATATAAGTAATTATTAATCACGACAAAAAATGTCATCATTAAAATGTATTATTCCTAAATACCAATTTTTATTTTAAGGATTTAATATGCTTGAAATTATTTTTATAGTATCAGCTGTAAGTTTATTTTTATTTACAGACTTTGAAAAGATTTTCATTGTTATATTGGATACAGTCTTTGAACTTATTAAGAGTGTATTCATTATTATATTTTTAGTGAAAAGATTTTTAGTTAAAAATATAAGCCGATTCTTATATGATATCTTTATAGAGCCTATAATTTATATTTTTGGTTTTCTAAATAAAAAGAACAATTAAAACTAAATATACATTTAATAAAAAAAGAAGTCTTTAATTATTAAAAGACTTCCTTTTCTTTTTAGAAAATAAAAAACTATATATTTTTTATATTATTATTTTTTCTTACCTTGATTTGCTACTGCTTCCATAGCTTTTTTAACAGCCTCAGGATCTCCTAAATACTGTTTATTAACTGCTTTGAAATTATCATCAAGTTCATAAACTAAAGGCATTCCTGTAGGTATATTAAGTTCAGTAATATCTTCATCAGAAATATTATCCAAATATTTTACTAAAGCTCTTAAGCTGTTACCATGTGCAGCAATGATGATTTTTTTGCCTGCTTTAATATCTGGAAGTATAACATTTTCCCAGAAAGGCACTACTCTTGCAACTGTATCTTTCAAACATTCAGTTAATGGAAGTTCTTTTTCTGATAAGTTTTTATAACGAGGATCATGTCCAGGATATCTCTCATCAGATTTTTCTAATGCTGGAGGTGGAGTATCATAACTTCTTCTCCAGATTTTAACTTGATCTTCACCATATTTTTCAGCTGTTTGTGATTTGTTTAATCCCTGTAAAGCTCCATAATGTCTTTCATTTAACTGCCAGCATTTGTCTACAGGTATCCATAAAAGTCCCATTTCTTCTAATACTAAATTCAAAGTTTTGATAGCACGAGTTAGTGTAGAAGTGTATGCTTTATCGAAAGTAAATCCTGCTTTTTTTAGCTCAGCTCCGCCTGCTTTAGCTTCTTCTATACCTTTTTCTGATAATGTAACATCTGCCCAACCTGTAAACAGATTTTCTTTGTTCCAAACACTCTCACCATGACGAATTAAAACAACTTTTGTCATCTTTATAACTCCTTATAATGATATTAAGTTCTATTATATACTAAAATCATAAAAAAGTTAAACAAAAATATATTGTTTTATTATCATAAATATATTATATTTTACCAATAACAATTAAGGATATTATGTATGAATAATGAAGAATTAGATTTACAATTTCACAAATTATATGAAGAAGGAAATCACAAAGGAATTATTGAATTAATACTTTCCTTACCTGAAGAACAATTAAATGATGATATTAAAGGGCAGCTTGCTGTTGCATATAATAATATTGGAGAATTTGACTTAGCAATAGAAATATTAAATTCTTTATCCGAAGAAACCAAAAGCCATCATACTTGGTTTTATAAAATAGCATATGCATATTCAGGAAAATCTGATATGAGCAATGCTAATTTAAATATAGACAGAGCATTATATACATTAGAAATGAACAAATATTTAATAAGTAATGAAGAATATGATTATTACAACAATTTATATAATAATTTAAAAGAGTATATACAAGGCGGAAGTCTGCATTATGAAGCTAATGCAGTTAATATTGATGATCCTGATTCTATCATAAAAGATATATCATCTATTTTATCAAATGATATAGATAATGAAATAATAGAAGGAAGCATTGTTATAAAAAAATGGAATATATTCATAAATGCTTATCCTGATACTATAACAGATAAAAGTGCTGTTATAAACTATTATATATCCAGTCCTGATTGGGACAGAGATATATTTGAATGCTGTGCCAGTGCCGGAAAAGATGCAAATACTTCTGTAGGCCTTTCAAATGGTAGTTTTATCTTTGGTATAATGACAGGCATAAAAGCGATGAATGAAAATAGAGTACTTGATGAAGTAGAAACAGAATTTGCCGGTAAAAAACATAAATGGAAAGTTTATACAAGTAATTTAGTTAATATGGGCGGAGATAATGGAAAGCCTAAAAATGTAAATATTTATTGGGATATGTTCAAAGACGACATTTTAAAAAGAATAGGAAATCAAAAAATATGCTACATTAAAATATACGGAGCTAAGGCAGGAAATGATTATTCTATAGGAGAGCTTAGAATCAATGATGTCAATATACCAGAGCTTGCCGACAAAATGAATGAATATGTTAAAACTTGGGATGAAACAGATTTTTCATCAGATAAGCAGTTTTTCTTTTTAGTACAGGACAATGAAACTTATACTCCTTACCCATTCAGTAATGATGAGATTTTAAAATTTATTCGAGAATATTCAAATATAGTTTTAAATTTAAAAGAGTCTGAAGAATCATACGATAAATTAGGAAATTTAGCAGAAGAGCTTACAAAGGATTATAGTCTTGCAAGTGATTTATTTTTATTCTTACCAGAAATATGTGCTGATAATGAATTTTATAATGAGCTTCATTCCGGAGAAATTGTTAATTTCAATTTTCAGTCATCTCAAAAAAATTGTTCCGTATACAAAACTCAGCTTTATACATATCATTTGATCAATAATTATCTCTTTGGACTTTTTAGAGAAGGGGCATTTAACGGCAAGGAAAATGAGATATATTTAAGATTTATCAATATGAGTGCAGGATACAATATATATTCTCAGATTAAAGCAGACTATGAAAAGAAAAATCAAAAGTTAGAAAATCTTGAAGTAAATTTAGGTTTTAATGTAGATGATGATTATGAGATTAGATAACGCACGGTAAGTGAATCAATAAATATAATAAAAATTATATTTAAGTGAAAATAATATTTTTTAATTTTGTTTATCGTGCG